>JAESPY010000122.1:12231-19873 GCA_016765435.1 Emcibacter sp. | reverse complement strand
TTCAATAAAGTAGACTTTCCAATATTAGGCTCTCCCAAAATAACCACCTGCAAGCCATCCCGAATGCGTTCGCCCTTAAAACCATCGCCCATATGCTGGATAATTTTTTCCCGAAGACACTCTATGATTGGCAAGACCTGATCAAATATATCATCGGGGATTTCCTCATCGGCAAAATCAATATCTACTTCCAGATACGCCTGTGCGGTTATAATCTCCTTACGCCAACCCTCATAAAGGTCGCCCAGACGCCCGTCCATAAGCCGTAGAGCCTGTCGCCGCTGCGCTTCTGTCTCTGCATTGATAAGGTCCGCCAGACCTTCTGCTGCCGTCAGGTCCATCTTGCCATTATCAAAGGCACGCCGAGTGAATTCCCCCGGTTGTGCGCTTCTCAGCCCCGCCATTCTGGACAGAGCATCCAAAAAGCCGGAGACCACCGCCCGGCCCCCATGAATATGAAATTCCGCAACTTCCTCGCCCGTAAAGCTTTTTGGCGCTGGAAAATAGAGCAATAACCCCCGATCCAGCCGAACCTGACTATCCGGATCTTTAAACCAACAAAGTTGTGTTTCACGTGGAACAGGCAATTTGTCTTTGCCAGTAAGTTTTAAAATGGCCGCGGCTGTTGCTGGCCCGGACAAGCGAATAACAGAGACCCCTGCCCGGCCCTTACCACTGGATAGGGCAAATATTGTTTCCGATGCGGATATATTATTCATTTATTACTGGTTTTTGACGCGTTCCAGAACATATTCTGAAAGGCTTCCATGCTTTGTCCGGCCTGTTTAAGCCCCGGTGTCATCCATAAATCAAACATTTTTTGCATATCATCGCTGGATAAACCCGATGACATTTTTTCTCTCATTTTTTGCATAAAAGCATTATGAAACGGCTTCATGTCCGGCAAACCAAGAAATGTTCTCGCTTCTTCAGGCGTACAGTCTATATCAACGGTTATTTTCATCACCTGTTCCTTGTTTAAATTATCCTATTTATTTGCCAGAGCGCAGACTATCATATATTAAAAATATCCCTATCATAAAATTTAAAGGGGCATAAATGGCTCAACTATCCTTCCACAGCCCCGCCGGGGACCTAACACTCAGCGAAGAAGACAACAAGATTGTCTCTCTGGACTGGGGTTGGTCGCCTTTTTCCGAAGAAACCCCGTTTCTTAAAAAAGTGAAACAGTTGCTCGAAGATTATTTTGATGGGTTAAATCCTGAATTTTCCCTGCCTTTGATGACGCATGGGACCGATTTTCAGAAAAAAGTTTGGCAGGCCATGTCCAAAATTTCTTATGGTAAAACAATGACTTATGGTGAAATAGCCAAGATTATTGGCTCCCATCCCAGGGCTGTTGGTACGGCTTGCGGCCTCAATCCCATTCCGATTATCATTCCCTGTCACCGGGTGATGGGACAAAACGGGAAATTGACCGGATATTCCGGCGGAGAAGGTGTTGAAACCAAGAAATTCCTGCTGGAACTTGAAGCCGCTACCTGTTGAAAACTAAATCGGAGAGTATTTCCCCTAGCCCTCTTGTTCTAAAACAACATCTTCATTATCTATTTTTTCAATTTTAAAATTCAGATATCCATAAGCAACAGAAATAATCGGACTGAGGATATTAAAAAAGCAATAGGGCATATAAGCGAAAGTCGCCACGCCAAGCGTCCCCGCCATGAATGCCCCGCATGTATTCCAGGGAATCAATACGGATGTTACCGTTCCGGTGTCTTCCAATACCCGCGACAGATTTTTTGAGGCCAGACCACGTTTTTTAAATTCCAGCCGATACATCCGGCCCGGCAATACAATAGAAATAAACTGATCCGCCGCCAGTATATTCACCCCTATACAAGTCAAAGCTGTTGTTAAAATAAGCGATCCTGTGGATTGCGCCATATGAATAACGCTATCGACAATACGCTTGAGCATACCCAGTTTTTCAATGACAGAACCAAATGTAATCGCGCATATAATCAACCAGATTGTATAGAGCATACTACTCATACCGCCCCGCGACAGCAACCCATCAAGCTCGGCATTTCCGGTTTCAGAGACATACCCACTAAATAAAGACCGCCAAACCCCATCAAACATATTCAAAGCCGTTGCATGATCCGCTTTGACAAAGTTCAATATGGCTTCTTGTTGGAAAATAACCGCAAATAATCCCCCGATCAATGATCCGATCATAATGGTTGGAAAGGCTGGCATTCTCTTGAACGCCATATAAAATACAATTCCCATGGGAATCAATAAATGCAATCCAATATTGAAATTCTCATCCAGCAAATCAAGCCGCCCTTGAATATTAATTTCTGCTATTGTCCCCTCAACAGATAATCCAATAATAAGATATAATATCAATGAGAGGGTAATAGCCGGAAATGTCGTCCAGACCATGTGACGAATATGACTGAATAATTCAGAACCCGCCACAGCCGGAGCCAAATTGGTGGTATCAGACAAAGGCGACATTTTATCACCGAAATAAGCCCCGGATATAATGGCCCCGGCAGTAATTTCCAGAGACATCCCAAGCCCCGCAGAAATGCCGATCAGCCCAATCCCCACAGTTCCCGCCGTAGACCAGCTGCTGCCGATGCTAATGGCCGTCACCGCACAAAGAATACAGGCAGTGACATAAAAGAAATCAGGATTAATGACCTGAAGCCCGTAATAGATCATGGCCGGAACCGTACCTGACAATATCCAACTGCCAATCAATGACCCCACCATGAATAATATCATGATGGCATTAACCGTATTTCCAATACCGTGAGATATAGCTTTTTCAATATCGGCCCATTTATGATTGTTTTTCCAAGCAATCAATAACGCAACCCCGGCACTGATCAGCAATGACATCTGACTGGCACCGGACTGGGCATCATCACCATAAAGAAAAACCGACAGGCCCAAAAGAAATACCAGAACCACTACCGGAATTATAGCTTCCAGTAGGCTGACTTTCTTTATAGAAACATGATTATTTGACGCTTTATTTTGCGACATATTTTTATTATCCCAATATTATTTTTTATTGGAATAAACTATAAGCATGCCACCTTAAAAAGTATAGGTCAAAAAATATAGGCTTCTGAAGTTAAGATCAGGAGATTTTAATTATTCATGGAATTATAAAATTCATCATTATTCTTGGTTTCTTTGATCTTACCCAACAGGAATTCCATGGCATCTATAGACCCCATTGGCATCAATATCCGCCGCAGCATATACATTTTCGCCAAAGTAGCTTTATCCAGCAATAGTTCTTCCTTACGCGTACCGGATTTGATGATATCAATAGCCGGGAAGACACGTTTATCACTGACTTTCCGGTCCAGAACGATTTCAGAGTTACCAGTCCCTTTAAATTCTTCAAAGATCACTTCATCCATACGGCTACCAGTATCAATCAGAGCCGTCGCAATGATGCTCAATGAGCCGCCTTCTTCAATATTACGGGCCGCCCCGAAAAATCTTTTCGGTTTTTGCAGAGCATTGGCATCCACACCACCGGTTAACACCTTACCAGAACTTGGAATTACCGTGTTATAGGCACGGGCCAGACGGGTAATACTATCCAGTAAAATCACCACATCTCTTTTATGCTCTACCAGACGTTTGGCTTTCTGAATAACCATTTCTGCGACCTGTACGTGACGGGTGGCTGGTTCATCAAACGTAGAGCTAATCACTTCGCCATTCACGGAACGGCGCATATCTGTAACCTCTTCCGGGCGCTCATCAATCAACAAAACAATCAAATAAACATCGGGGTGATTTTCTGTAATCGCATGGGCAATATTTTGCAGAAGCACCGTTTTACCAGTCCGGGGCGGAGCAACGATTACCGCCCGCTGTCCCTTACCAATCGGAGCAACAAGATCAATCACACGTGCAGAGTTATCCTTTACGCCAGACCCTTCCCGGTCAAGCTTGAATTTTTCATCCGGATGCAATGGTGTCAGGCTGTCAAAATGTATCTTATGACGACCTGCTTCTGGATCCTCAAAATTAATCAGAGATACTTTAAGCAGAGCAAAATATCGCTCCCCTTCTTTCGGGGCACGAATTTGTCCTTCGATTGTATCCCCGGTACGAAGACCAAAACGACGAATCTGGCTTGGGCTGACGTATATATCATCAGGACCGGGCAGATAATTTGAATCCGGAGACCGCAGAAAACCAAAACCGTCCTGAAGAACCTCTATGGTGCCACCACCGGCAATTTCTTCACCCTTTTCAGCCAGCTCTTTTAAAATTTCAAACATAATATCCTGCTTACGCATATTGCTTGCATTTTCCACATTAAGCTCTTCCGCCAATAGCAGAAGATCACTCGGGGCTTTCTTTTTAAGGTCCAAAAGATTCATATGATATATCCAAACCGGATGTTAAGAGGAGAAATTGCAGGTAATTCTGCAGAATGATATAGAAATTCAGGTCAATGAATGAAAAGAGATTGAGACTGATAGGTAGGACTGACGTTATAAAATCATAATAGCGTATATAATCTTATAAAGAAAGATTGTTTTCTAATTTCCAAATACGGTCCTGTCAAGCCTTAAAAAGGTTTCATAATAACAAGGAACACCACAGCAAACATAAGTAATGTGGGAATTTCATTGACCATACGATAGAATTTTTCACTATGCTTATTTTCATCCCGGGCAAACTGCCGACGCCATATGGATAAATAACCGTGAAATCCGCTCATGACCGTCACAAAGATAAATTTTGCCTGAAACCAGTGATCCCCCCATAAATCCTGAGAAAACGCCAGACAAAAACCAAATATCCAGGTTAATGTCATGGCAGGATTTATGATAATCCTGATCAGTTTCCGTTCCANTTCCTTAAACATTTCGGACGCNTCNGATCCGNTCTCCAGCCGACAGTGATAAACAAACAAACGNGGCANGTAAAACATCCCCGCCATCCAGCTTATCACNGATATGACATGCAGACTGAGCAGCAAATAATAATATTCTGCCAGAAATGCAATCACTTAAANGCATCCTTTGTTAATTTGGCCAAAGCAGAAATATAACTGTCATGNCANCCAATGGCGGCCACNCNGATATANTNCTTNACCCCNGATTCTTTGGCNAGATCNCGATATTCCANNTCCAGTTCCACCAANGTTTCNGAATGTTCCGANACAAAAGCNATCGGNACAATGANCACAGATTTTTTATCTGNTCCGGCCCGTTTGATTTCATCNTCCGTATAGGGTTCTACCCATTTTANCGGCCCGGANCGACTTTGAAANCANACCACATGATCNGGATGNCCCANTTTTTNCTGAATCGCCCGACAATTCTGTTCAACCTGNTCACAATANGGATCTCCGGCCTCAATAATTTTTTTCGNCAANCCATGAGCAGANTATAAAATNCGGTAATTATCCGGGTNATCCAGTTTTTTNCGGGCTTCTTCAATCAGATTAACATGGGCCTCAATATATCCCTCTGCTTCTCCATATTCCCGNATTGCNCGGTAAGGCGTATCAAGTCCGGCCTTTTGCGCTGTATTGCTCCAGTTTATCAGCGAAGACCCCACCGTTGTAATCGAATAATGCGGATAAAGCGGCAATAAAACAATCTGGTCCGGGTTATAAGCCTTTACTTTTTTTACCGTCTCATGGGCAAAAGGATGCCAATAACGCATGGCAATAAAACAGGTATATTCTGTATCATTNCTCTCATTAAGTTTNGATTGCAGCGCCTTTGNCTGCGCCTCTGTATGTTCCAAAATCGGGGATTTACCGCCAATCTGACGATATATTTCGCGCGCNATAGGAACTCTTTTGCGGGAAATTATTTTTGCTATNANCCAGCGNAAAGGNTTCTTCAGAGACATAATCGCNGGATCATAAAATAAATTAAACAAAAAAGGTTTTACAGCCTTCAAAGAATCCGGNCCGCCCATATTAAACAGGACCACCGCCACCTTCTTTTTTGTTTCAGGAAGNNCNGACATTATTTTNATTGATATTCCCTGATAATTTCTGAAACNCGTGCAACATTTTCNGGCGGTGTTTGCGGCACGATACCATGGCCTAAATTAAANATAAACGGCCCNTCNCTTAAGCAATCCAGTATTTCNNTNACCCGNTTTTCCATTTTNTNTCCGCCGGCNACAAGAAGCAAAGGATCAAGATTGCCCTGCACAGGACATANCGTNTGNATATTGTCCCGAACCCANTCAAGAGGCATGGTCGTATCAATGGAGACNGCCGTCACCCCCGTAGCCCGAATATAATCAGGATAGCGGCTCCCTGCGCCCCGTGGAAAGCCAATGATCGGAATTTCAGGGTATGACGCCCGAATATTCAATATGATCTTCCTGACAGGCTCTATGGCCCATTTATAAAATTGATCTTCCGGTAGATTTCCGGCCCAGGTATCAAAAAGCTGAATAACTTCTGCACCTTCTTCAATTTGTCTGATTAAATATTCCGATGTNGCNTTNACCAAAAGATCAATAAGCTCTTGAAAANCCTCTTCTTCCTGAAANGCAAACANNCGCGTTGCNGCNTGATCCGATGANCCATGNCCNCCGACCATATAAGTCGCNACAGTCCAGGGNGCNCCGGCAAAACCAATNAAAGCGGTTGTTTTNGGNATTTCCTGATGAAGTCTGTTTACCGTTTCATACACGGGCGCNANATGCTCATGNAATCCTTCCATGCTAAGCATCTTTATTTTATCTGCTGTATTAACAGGCGTTAGAACCGGTCCTTCACCTTGTCTGAATTCCAGATGTTGACCCAGAGCTTGAGGNATCAGAAGAATATCTGAAAATAAAATGGCTGCATCCATATGATAACGGCGCAAAGGTTGCAAAGTAACCTCTACGGCAAAATCAGGCGTAAAACANAGATCAAGAAAGGANCCTGCGGTTTTACGNCGTTCCATATATTCTGGTAAATACCGTCCNGCTTGTCGCATATACCANAAAGGAACTCTATCTGTCGGTTGTGAATTGAGAGCTTGAATGAAGCGTTTGTTGTTTGTCATAAAACTCAGCCAAAGTTATACACTGGATAAAAGACTACTATATTATTTATTAATAAATAAAAAGGTAGTTGTTGTAGTGGATGCCTGTGANTAAAGAGGATTAAAAACNATCCCCAAAACNATAAACAGGNAAGCCACGTGATTTAATTTTTTATCACATAACGGTTTTAGGTGAATAAGTCTATGGATAACACCAAAGGAGCTGAGATTTAAAAATGGGGATAACGGGGATAATTATATTTTNACTGTAATAAAATGAAAAAATATATTGATTCCCACAGGCAGAAAAAAATATTATCCCCAAGAGGGTAAAGACTTTATAAAAAATGAATAGGGTGTATGGAATTATGCCTTTTGGAAAATAAGACGACTTATCCCCGTAATTAAGATAAAGACAACTTANCNCCCTAATTATAACAAAGTAGTTTTTTTGNCATGAAAGAAATTCATCTTCATCTGGTNTCAGATGCCACAGGGGACACNNTGGAACAAGTNGCCAAAGCGGCNTTGGCACAATTTCCCGAGATTAAAACCATAAAACATTATTGGCCGATGATCCGAACCGCGCGCCATATGGANCGGCTTATTCCTGAATTTGAAGAAAA
>JAESPY010000122.1:0-12226 GCA_016765435.1 Emcibacter sp. | reverse complement strand
GGATTGTCATGTTCACGCTGGTTAATCAGGATATCGAAGATGTTTTAATTAAATCTTGTGAGCAAAATGACTGGCCTTATATTTCTGTCCTTCACGGGATTATTCGGGAATTAGGTCTTCATTTGGGGCAAAAAAGTATTGCGCGGCCCGGTCTTCAACATCAAATGAATGATGAATATTTCGCCCGGATTGATGCCATGCAATATACCCTGATGCATGATGATGGCCAATGTCTGGACGGGTTAAAAGATGCGGATATTATATTGGTGGGCATTTCTCGGACATCTAAGACACCGACCTGTATTTATCTGGCCAATAAAGGCATGAAAACAGCCAATGTGCCGATTGTGCCTAATCAGCCCCTGCCCCGCGAGCTCGACAATATTAAGGGTAAATTTGTTGTTGGTCTGATCAATAGTGTTGATCGTTTGGTTCAGGTACGGAAGAATCGCTTGTTGTCTTTAAACGAAGAAAAAGAGACAACTTATGTTGATGAACAGTCGATCAAGCAGGAAGTTCAGCAGGCCCAACGGCTTATTTCCGGGCGGGGCTGGCCAGTGATAAATGTGACTCGGCGCTCTATTGAGGAAACGGCCGGGGCGATTATGAAATTAAAATATCAATTTGATGAAGAAAAAGAAAAAACCCCCTCATGACGGCACAGATATTCTCAGAATTGATTTTAGCCTCTGCCAGTCAATCTCGTCGTACCATGCTGACGAATGCAGGTATTCCCTGTTCTTTTGAGGCCGCGGATATTGATGAGACGGCGGTAAAAGACCGGATGATCCGGGATCACGCCGCACCAGAAAAAATATCTGAGCAATTGGCAATAGATAAAGCCTTGACCATCAGCCCAAACCATCCGGGAAAAGTTGTTTTGGGCGCGGATCAATTGCTGGTCTGCGAAGGTCAGATATTTGATAAACCCCGTGATAAAGCTGAGGCAGCGGCACATTTGAAGTTTTTTCGCGGTAAACGTCATATTCTTTATACGTCTTATGCTTTGATCCGGGACCGGGAAATTTTGTGGCGAGAAACCGTGCAGCCCAGTCTTGTCATGCGGAATTTCAGTGAAGATTTTTTAGCGGATTATTTACAAAAATCTGGGGATAAAATATTAGGATCCGTGGGCTGTTATCTGTTGGAAGATCTGGGGCCGCAACTTTTTTCCGAGATAAACGGGGATTATTTTGCTATTCTCGGCCTGCCGTTGTTAAATGTTATGGAAAATCTGAGAAAATTGAATATTTTGAAAATATGATAAAAACACGTCCTATAAAAGCTGGTGTTGTCGGCTGGCCGATCAGCCATTCATTGTCGCCGCGGTTACATAGCTATTGGTTACAAAAATATAATCTTGATGGTGAATATCTGGCTTATGAAGTCAAACCGGAAGAGCTGGGAGATTTTATAAAATCTCTGCCGAAAAAGAATATTACCGGCTTGAATCTGACGGTGCCTCATAAAGAGATTGTCTTTCCTTTTTTGGATGATGTGGATGATGTCGCGCGGAAAATTGGCGCGGTAAATACAATCATCGTCCGGGATGGTCGGTTGTACGGTACCAATACCGATGGCTATGGATTTTTGACAAACCTGATGGAAAATGCACCGGAATGGTCGGCTGAATCTGGTCCGGCGGTGATCATTGGGGCTGGCGGCGCTGCCCGCGCCGCGATTGTCAGTTTGCTGGAGGCCGGGGTTCCTGAAATCCGCCTGATTAACCGCACCAAAAGCCGAGCAGAGAAATTGGGGGATATATATGAGGATTCACGCTTAAAAATTTGTGATTGGCAAGATCGATCCAAAAGCCTGTCGGACGCCGCCTTATTGGTCAATACCACGACGCTGGGGATGAAGGGCCAGCCCGCGCTGGATATTGATTTGACAGCTCTGCCCGTCTCGGCGGTGGTATATGACATTGTGTATAATCCGTTGGAAACAGACTTGTTAAAACAGGCGGCTTCACGGGGCAATCACTGTGTTGATGGTTTGGGCATGTTGTTGTATCAAGCCGCCCCGGCGTTTCAGGCCTGGTTTGGAAAACAACCAACGGTGGACCAATCTTTACGGGATCATGTGCTGGCGGGGCTAACTTAATGACAGGAAAGAATATTATCGTTATTGGCCTGACCGGGTCCATTGGTATGGGAAAATCGGAAACGGCAAAAATGTTTGAGCGGGCTAATATTCCAGTTTTCGATTCCGATGCGGCGGTACATGGTTTGATGGCAAAAAATGGCCCGGCAGCGGACCGGGTAGAGGCTGCTTTTTCTGGCGTTAAGGGCGTGGACGGCATTGATCGCAAAGCCTTGGGCGCAAAGGTGTTTGGTGATGGGGTCGCCTTAAAGAAACTGGAATCCATTCTGCATCCCATGGTGTCGGCACAGCGACAGGCTTTTTTTGAACAGAAGAAACATCAGGGCCATGACATGGTGGTGATGGATGTGCCGCTTTTGTTTGAAACCGGTGGTGATCAGCAATGTGATTATACGGTGGTGGTATCTGCGCCGGCAGCGGTACAGCGAAAGCGGGTTCTGGCCCGGCCGGATATGACACTGGAGAAATTTGAAAATATTCTGGCTAAACAGATGCCGGATTCTGAAAAAAGACAGCGGGCCGATTTTATCGTTCAAAGTGATCAGGGGATCGGCTATGCTGAGACTCAGATCGGTGAGATTATCGAAAAAATACGACAAAAAATCAGGACAGAATAGATGCGGGAAATCGTATTTGATACGGAAACAACGGGGTTTGATCCTTCCACAGGTGACAGGCTGGTGGAGATTGGCTGTGTTGAGGTTGAAAATTACCTGCCCACGGGCAAGGTTTTTCATCAATATGTTAACCCGGAACGGGATATGCCGGAAGGCGCTTTTCGGATTCATGGTCTCAGCGCGGAATATCTGAAAGGCTTCCCGGTATTTTCTGAAATCTACGCCGGTTTTATTGATTTCGTCGGGGATGCCAAACTGGTGGCTCATAATGCCAGCTTTGATATGAAATTTATCAATTGGGAATTAAAAAAGGTTGGTCATAAAGTTTATGACAACAATCGGGCGGTGGATACCTTGGAAATCGCGCGCCGGAAATTTCCCGGATCCCCTAATACGCTGGACGCGCTGTGTAAAAGATTTTCCATCGACAATTCCAACCGGGTCAAACATGGAGCTTTGCTTGATGCGGAGCTTCTGGCGGAAGTTTATCTGGAATTAAGGGGCGGACGGCAACGGGGCCTGGAACTTGGTGGGCCGGAAAAAACGATGGCCGTAATCGGTGGGGCTATTCAAAATGCGGAACAGGCTTTCCGGGAAGCCCGACCTCACAAGGCGTTGGATGCTGAGCTTGCGCGCCATGATGCTTTTGTCGCGACCTTGGGAGAAACAGCCTTGTGGAACAGTTTCAAAAAATCCTCATAAAAAAACCCCCGGTATAATGACCGGAGGCTTTTAAATTCTTTAAAACGATTAAGTCTAGTTAACGACCACATCATCCGTTGGTGTTGCTTGTGCCTGTGCGGCCTGCATCTGTTGTTGATACAGGGCAGCAAAATCAATAGGCTCGAGCATCAGGGGTGGAAAGCCACCGTCCCGTGTCACGTCGGCAAGAATCCGGCGGGCAAAAGGAAACAGCTGACGGGGTGCTTCGATCATCAAAAACGGCTGCAAAGTATTTTCCGGCAGGTTCTTCGCGGCAAAAAGACCGGAATAAACCAATTCGGCAACAAATGCGATATCTTCACCAGCTTTAGCTGTTGTAGTGATTTTCAAATCAACTTCATAAACATCTTCACCAACCGCGCGGGCATTCAGATTAACATTGATATCCATGGAAGGTTTTTCTTTGGACAGCTTCTGTAAAGTCTGAGCAGGCGTTGGGTTTTCAAAGGACATGTCTTTGATATATTGGCCAAGAATTGCGATCTGGACGCCTTCGTTTTCTTTGGCATTTTCTGTAGCGTTTTCTGTGGTCTTTTCCGCAGTATTTTCTGTGGCGGTTTCAGTTTCGTCCGCAGCTTTTGCAGGTGTGTTTTCAGTTTCGTCTGACATAAAAATATCCCAATGGTTTTGTTGGCTTATTATAAAAATATGTTGGCTAGCATGGATTGTGTCTTTGTACAAGCTGAACATGGTGTATTCGGTAAAATATTGGCCTAATCGGCTTGATATTGCGGAATAAGCGGTTGTCCTATCTTTTGGTTATTCTTTGTGGTCAAT
Organism: Emcibacter sp.; assembly: GCA_016765435.1. Taxonomy (GTDB): domain Bacteria; phylum Pseudomonadota; class Alphaproteobacteria; order Sphingomonadales; family Emcibacteraceae; genus Paremcibacter. The sequence goes on along the minus strand of JAESPY010000122.1, from coordinate 8,006 downwards.
ATTTTTTGGATTGTTCGGGTCTTCGGTATATTCACCGTCGATGGTGATTCCTCCGTCATAAGGACCCTTGGATTTTGGCCCTTTATTTTGGTAAAATGTCGTACGGATATTTTTTACGATGACTTTCCCAAGCAGACTTCGGATCGGCTCGATAGCCAGCAACAGGGCAACGGTGTCTGTAATAAAGCCGGGCAACAGAAAAAACAGACCCGCGACCAGCAAAAAGAAACCATGAAGGATATCTTCGACCGGGCTTTCCCCCTGTTGCAGGGTCTGATGCATGCGGTTCATGACCACAAGTCCTTGTTTTCGGATCAGATAAATACCGATAAAGGCAGTCAGGAGGGTCAGCAATAACGCCTGAAATCCGCCAATGGCATTGCCAACCTCCAGAAAAACAAGAAATTCCAGATAGGGTACGGCGAGAAGAATAATTAAGATGAGTAAGGGCATGTTTTAAGGTTCTTTATCCCGTATTTAAAGATTATTTATCGACAATGTAAAAAGGTGTATTTAAATTTATCCAAATAAGTCCTATATTAACACTATATAACCATTGTTTATCTTTCGCCAAGATGTAGAACAGGAAAAAAATGCAAACTGAATCTGAAAGTTTTGACCTAATAATAATACTGGCCCTGGTTGCGGTCTTTATTATATTTCAATTGCGCCGGACGCTGGGCAAGAAAACCGGCTATGATCCGACTAAAGATCGTCCAAAAGATCAAAATAATAATGCTCGGCAACAGAATGATGAGCAGAATGATGAGCAGGGTGCTGAGGATAATGTTTTTCAAATCCGTCCAGACGTGGAGCAAGACCAGCCCGCTATGAATCTGGGTCTTGCTAAATCATCGCCCCATTATGATGTTATTGAAAAAATTAACCGCTTTGACAGTAGTTTTACCCTGCGCAATTTCTTTGATGGCGCGGAATATGCTTATGGTCTGATATTAAATTCTTTCTGGAGCAAGGACCGGAAAACTCTGCGCAGCATGTTAAGCCGTCAGGTCTTTGAACAGTTTGAGGGGGCCATTGGTCAACTGGAGAAACAAAATCTGCAGAGCAAAAACAAATTGATGGATGTGGAGAAAATTGATCTTGTGGAAGCTAATCTGACCGGCTCTCTTGCGGAAGTTACGGTTGAATTTACCAGCCATATGATTATGTCTACTTTGGATAGTGATAATAATCTTGTTGAGGGCAGTGCGGACAAGTCTGTTAAAATCTCGGATATCTGGACATTCTGCCGGGACGTAAAAAGTGCTGATCCCAATTGGACCTTGGTCGCAACACGAACCAGTTAAGTCATTTAAAATCATGTGGAAATATCTTATCATTACCGGGGCTGGCGTTTTATTCCTGCTGTCTCTGTGGGTGTTGGTAACACCAGAGAATATTTCCTTTAAATCCAAAGAATATATCGAAGTTTCTTTTCGTGACCTGGAAGGCTGGTCATCAGACCGTCAGGCTCTGGCCTATATCTCCTTTAAAAAATCCTGCTCCGTTTTATTGTCTGCCCCGGCCACGCGAAAGATGACGCCGGAAAGGTTAGGCGGTCAGGCTCAGGACTGGCAGATGTCTTGTCAGCAGGCGGAAAAGCAGGACAGCCTGACCGATGTGCAGGCGCGCCAGTTTTTTGAGCAGCAATTTACCGCCCTGTCCTATGCCACGGATACCGAGGGTCTGTTCACCGGATATTTTGCCCCGGAATATAAGGGCAGTGAAACCGCAACAGAAGAATATAACTATCCGCTTTACGCGCTACCGGAAGAATTAAAAATTCTGGACCTTGGCCAATTTAGCAGGGCTCTGACGGGAAAATCCATTATCGGTGAAGTGAAAGACGGGGAATTCGTCCCCTATAAAGACCGGGAAGATATCGACAAGGGCGGGCTGGATAATCAAAAATTGGAAATGGTCTGGCTGAAAGACGCAACGGATGCGTTTTTCATGCATATACAAGGGTCCGGCGTTATTCGTTATGAGAATGGCGATCAGCAGTTGTTTGGGTATGCGGGGAAAAATGGCCGGGCCTATCACGCCATTGGAAAATTTCTGATACAGAGCGGGGAAATTTCCCGACAGGATATGTCCATGCAGGCGATTCGGGCGTGGATCGACGATAATCCCTTACAGGCCAAAGCTCTGATGTGGAAAAATCCGGCCTATGTGTTTTTTCGCGCTTTGGAGAATACCGGACCGGTGGGGGCCATGAATGTGGAGCTGACCGCCGGGCGCTCCCTTGCTATTGACCGGGCTTATGTGCCGTTGGGAATGCCGGTCTGGCTTGATCTGAAACCGTCTGGAGAAGAAGCCGCGCCTTTGCGGCGATTGGTGATTGCTCAGGATACGGGCGGGGCCATAAAAGGCCGGGTGCGGGCCGATGTCTATTGGGGTNTTGGCGANGAGGCNGGNCGGCGTGCCGGACCNATGAAAGATTTGGGCCGTTATTANTTCCTGTTACCCAAAGNNCTTGCGAAACGGNTGTTATCGNAAAGCGGGGGACNCCCGTGANNCGAAAAGAGAGCCGAAAAAAAGNAAGAGGCGCATTAAGCGATGCGGAAAAAAAGCTGTGGNATAANGTAACGGAAAANATCACGGCGTTGGACAGCAACCGNGTNGCAAGNCCGNTGGTGCGCCGTTCTGTATANCGGGTTNCGGCCCCGCGNGATTGGGANTTTAATTTTAATNCGGCTCCGGCNAGCCGCGTGACGGAAGAATTTTTTGCAAGGGATGCGGTTGATCANAANTGGAATCAAAAGNTGCGGCGNGGCAAGGTNAAGCCNGATGGCCGGATCGACCTTCATGGNATGACAGAGGACCGGGCTTTTGCGGCCTTGAANCATTATATAGAAGNGGCCCAANGNCGTGGCAAACGCTGTATTCTGGTTATCACNGGCAAGGGNGGTAANATGGATAAGGGCGGCCGGAAAACGGCATATGGTGATATGTCCCACAGGGATCATGAACGGGGCCGGGGTATATTGAATACCAATGTTCCCCGGTGGNTGTCTCAGGGNAGTCTNGCCCTGCGGATTGTATCTTATTATTCNGCCAATGGNGAACATGGTGGGGCCGGGGCCTTATATGTGATNNTGAAAAGGAACCGGGGTTAATGACGCCCTTTGGTAAAAAAATCCGCCNGCTTAGAAAAGACAAAGGCANTAACCAGAAACAGATGGCGGCGGATCTGGGGGTCAGTCCGGCCTATCTGTCTGCTTTGGAACATGGNCANCGGGGCGCGCCCTCATGGGCNATGGTACAGCGGGTGATCAGCTATTTTCATTTGATCTGGGATGATGCNGAAGAAATTGAACAGCTTGCCCGACTGTCCCATCCTAAAATTACCATCGATACNTCTGGNGTATCTGCGGAGGCCGTGGCGNTGATTAATCANATGGCGCGNAAAATTCGGACGTTATCGTTATCGCGGATAGAGGAATTATCCGAATTGCTGGATAAAANAGAAGGCCGATAACGGGATTCCTAACGGCGTTTTCCAACAGAATTAGTCGCGGTTTTTCTAAGGGTTTTTTTGAGGGGGATCAATCAGGATGGATGTGATCTGATTGCGTCGTCTTTTCAGAATTTCAAAAGTAAAGTTACTTTCACCGGATTTGGCGGAGAATTTTTGGCCGGGCAGGGGAATCGTCTCGGCAATATTGATTACATAGCCGGCGATTGTAACCGTGTCTTTATCATCCAGAGTCCAGTTAAACTGACGGTTCAAATCACGGATGGCGGTGTCCCCGGTGACAATGATCGACCCGTTTTGCAGAATCTGAACATCCGTTGATGAGGTATCATGTTCGTCATATATATCGCCGACGATCTCCTCGAGAATATCTTCCAGCGTGATCACCCCCATGAAGGCGCCATATTCATCAACCACTAGCGCAAAATGGGCTTTCCTTGACAGGAATGTGGCCAGCTGTTCTTGCAGGCTGGTGGTTTCTGGTACGAACCAGGGTTTCCGGGCAATCTGGTTAAAGTCAATATTTTCAGCGGAACCGCCATTGGCTTTTACGGCCCGCAGGACTTCCTTGGCGTGAATGATACCAACGATATTATCCGGGTCTTCTTTCCATAGGGGAAGNCGGGTAAAGGGACTGGCGACAACCTGCGCGAAAATATCTTCCGGTCCGTCGTCCGCATTGATCATTTCGATGTTTTTTCGATGAACCATGACATCTTCAAGCTGGACATCCTGCNGGTCAAGAATACTGTCGAGCATATCCTTGCTGTCTTTGACAAGGCCGCCTTCATGGGCCTGAAGGCTGATNGCACCGCGGATTTCATCATGGGCAGAAAGAATATTTTCCGCCGTAATATCGATGCCAAAAAGCTTTAGGGTCATGCGCAGGATAACCTGAACCAGTGCCACAAAGGGCGAAAACAGNANGACGGTTATTCTGGCGAANGGGGCNACTTTCATGGCNACCCGTTCCGGNTAGAGAATGGCATAGGTTTTGGGNAGAATTTCTGCAAAAATCACGATNAACAGGGTCATGGCTATCGTGGCATAGACGACGCCAATCTCGCCGAACAGCCGAATAAAAAACGCNGTGGCAAGGGCGGATGCCAGAATATTCACCAGATTATTNCCCAGAAGAATGGCCCCAATCAGTTTTTCTGAATTATTGGTCAACCGTTCCACAAGCGAGGCCCGCTTGTTGCCGTTNTTGACCATACGGTGAATACGGGCCGGGGANATGGCGGTCAGGGCGGTTTCTGACCCGGACAGGAAGCCGGAGAGTAAGATCAATANGAAAATAATGCCGGAAAAAATGAGGATTTCTGTGATCATTTGCTGNGCTCAATCCATAGCCATTTGGAAAATATGTTTAATATCTTCGGGGGTGACATCGGCGCTTAAAAAAGCCTGCCCAATGCCAGAGGTCAGGACATAAGTCACCCGGCCATCAGCCATTTTCTTATCCTGTAGAGTATGATTAAATAATTTTTCCGCTGACATATTTACTTGGGAAATGGGGTGATTGCTTTTGCTCAGGCGGGTGGGCAGACAAATTTTTGTCAGATGGTCCCGGACTTTTGCGGCGTCTTCGGCGGGGCAAAGGCCCATTTTCACCGACAGATCAAAGGCCATGACCATGCCGATGGCAACGGCTTCGCCGTGAAATAAGTGATCGGAATAACCAACTTCTGCTTCCAGCGCATGACCAAAGGTGTGACCCAGATTAAGCAAGGCCCGTTGGCCTTTTTCTTTTTCATCTTGTGCGACAACATCGGCTTTGGCCCGGCAACTGACAAGAATGGCTTCCGTCTGGGCATCATGGTCGCCAGCGGTGATTTTTTGACCGTTTTCTTCCAGCCAGATGAAAAACGCCGGATCGCCGATCAGACCGTATTTGACCACCTCGGCATATCCCGCCAATAGTTGTCTTTTGGGCAGGCTGTCTAATGTGCTGACATCGGTCAGAACCAGGTCCGGTTGATGAAAGCTGCCCACCAGATTTTTCCCCCGGGGGGTATTGATGCCGCATTTGCCGCCAACGGAGCTGTCCACTTGCGATAGTAATGTGGTTGGAATCTGGATGAAGCCAATGCCTCGTTGATAAATACTGGCGGCAAAACCGACAAGGTCGCCAATAACACCGCCACCAAAGGCGATGATTTTATCCTGACGTTCCAGTTGCAGAGCCAAAAGCTGATCCAGCAGATTTTCAAGCTGTTGAAAGGATTTGGTGGCTTCTCCGGCGGGCAGGATGATGCTGTCGAAAGCAATGCCTTCCTGCGTTAATGATTTTTCAAGCCGGGGCAGTTGGCACCGGGCCACATTTTCATCGGTGATGATGACGGTCCGGGGGCGATTCAAGCAGGCGGCGACAAGAGGTCCGGCCTGTTCAAGCAGACCATCTCCCACATGGATGTCATAGCTGTTACGCCCAAGAGCGACGGTTATCTTTTGGCTCATTTACGCGTCTTTCTTTCTTTCGCCAGATATTGATTGAGTTTCCAGATAATATCATTGACCACTTTTTCATGGGGTGCCGCGCCGGTTTCTACGGTGATGGCGGCTTGACCATAAACTGGATACCGTTTTTGGGCCAGTTTCCGTAATATTTCTTCGGGGTTGCCGTCCCGTAACAGGGGTCTGGTATTGCGCCGGGATGTGCGTTCCACCAGATGATTAATATCGGCCTTGAGCCAGATAGTGATGGTTTTTTCTTTTAATCTTTTGCGGGTTTCCCGGTCCATAAAGGCACCACCGCCCGTGCCCAGAATATTGGGTTTGTCGGAAATCAACCGACTGATGACTTTTCTTTCGCCGTTCCGAAAGTCTTCTTCGCCGAATTTTTCGAAAATCTCACTGACCGTATGGGCGGCGGCGATTTCAATTTCTGCATCGGAATCCACAAAGGAAACGCCAAGCCGCCGGGCCAGCCGGACGCCAACAGTGGTTTTTCCAGACCCCATCAGGCCAATCAGCGAAATGCTTTTGGTCAGCGGGTATCTGAGCCGAAGGGCGGGCGATTTGATTTTTGATTTTTGTACACGTTTCATCTTGATTTACTCTTAGCACGGCTTTTGGACTTTAAACATATAGAAAGTCATCAAAAGACCATATTTTTTTAAACAATGGTCCTATCTTTTCAAACAATGTAAGGAAAGTGAGTGTGTGCTTTACGATCGCCTCAGAGATGGTTAGAATGCGCTCTTGCAAAGAAAACCGCAGATAAATAACAGTTAAACGACAGATAAAAATTAAGGAACAACACGAAAAATGGGCAAATTCTGGTTAGTAATCATCATGTTTATTTTGATAGGAATTGGTGGCGGGGCCATTTATTTGATGTCTGTGGATATCGAACCGCCACGGGAGCATGTGGAAAAAACCCTGCCCGATGATAAATTCCCCCAATGAGTATCACGTAAAAAATTGGACATTATTCGAATTTGATCAGGAAAAAACATGGTCCGCAAACAATCCATTGCCGTAATATTTTCTTTTATCACAGGGTTTTGCCTGTTGAGTCCGGCATCTTTGTCGTTGGCACAGGTGGTGATAAGCCCGGTTGAGGGTCAGGATGAAAATCTTGGTCAGAACCAAATTGAAAATCATATTCAAAATAGGGCCAGCCAATTACCGAAATCCATTTTATTTCCCGCTGGGGAACCTGGCCCCTATATCCCCGCGCCAAATCCAATGGCACAAACGTCCATTGGTGAGCAGACAATAGAAATGCCGGGTGCAGAAGAAAATGTGACATCGGACGTTTTCGAAGTTGAGACCATGACGCTTGTGGAGATTATTCCGGCGGCAAAGGGGGTCTTGAGCTTAGAGAACGGTGGATTTCCCTTAACCCTGTGGCAGGGGTCCGGCCGGGACCGGGTCATGCAACTTTTGACGGCGCTCCCTGTTCCAACTAAATCATTGGTTCTGGATCGCTTGACGCGGCGGTTGTTGTTGTCGGCGGCGATGGTTCCGGGACAAGCTCAACAGGCTGCTGTGTCTGAAAAATCTTCAGAAACCGCTTTTGATAATAGGGTTGATTCCGGCGTGGCGAGTGAAATATCCACTGATGTACCGGTTAACGCCGAAGATTTGAGACAGTTCTTATCTCTTAGAATACAAAAAATTGGCGAAATGGGGGATTTAAAGGCTCTGGTGTCTTTTTTGAATATTTTACCGACGGAATCCTATGAAGGCTCACGGGATATCAGTGACTTGATGCTGATGGCGGGTGACGTTGCGGCGGCATGTCAGCTTGCCCGGCAGGCGATGGAGACAGAGGAAACGGATCATTATTGGCTGAAGCTTCTGGCCTATTGTCAGGCAATGGAAGGCAATGCCGAAGGGGCGGACCTGATCATTGAGCTGTTGATGGAGCAGGGCAATACAGATTTTATTTTTTATGACCTGATCAACAAATTATCTCTGATGGCGGAAACTGGCGAAGCCCAACAAGGCGTTTCATCGGGTCTTGGCCAATTGGATCCCATGATATACAGCCTGCTTTCTGTTCTGGAGCAACCCATAG
>JAESPY010000121.1 GCA_016765435.1 Emcibacter sp. | reverse complement strand
TTTTAAAAACCCTTTTTTTTCTATAGAAATAGTGTTTAGAGTCAGCCATGAAAACCTGCGTCTACGGGACAAAGAATGGTTGGAAGGCGTGGAAAAAGATTTTGCCTCCAAAGCTATCGGACAAGTGGTTGATAAACCAATTCCCCCCATGTTCACGCCCTATACATTGCGCGGCATGACCTTGCAAAACCGGGTTGTCATCTCCCCCATGTCCCTCTATTCCGCAAAAGATGGCCTGATCGATGATTTCCATTTTGTCCATTATGGCGCNCGCGCCATGGGNGGCGCCGGATTGATGTATACGGAAATGACCGATATCTCTGCCGANGGNAGAATCACACCGGGNTGTGCCGGAATTTATACCGACGCNCANCAAGATGCCTGGAAACGGGTCGTCGATTATACCCATAACTTCAGCAAGTGCAAAATTGCCATNCAANTGGGTCATGCGGGTCGTAANGGNTCCACCAAAGTCGGTTGGGAAGGCTATGACATGCCNCTNNACGACAGACAATTGGGACTTAATTTCACCGTCCCCCATAAAATGGGACAANTCAAATCANACNCCCCGTGAAATGACCGGACCAGATTTTGACCGCGTGCTAAATGATTTTGTTGCGGCAACGAAACGATCAGAAGCTGCTGGCTTTGACATGATCGAACTTCATGCGGGTCANGGCTATCTNNTGTCNTCTTTCATCACCCCGGTCAGCAACCAGCGCACCGATGAATATGGCGGCTCTCTGGAAAACCGTCTGCGCTTCCCNCTGCAAGTTTTTGAAGCTATGCGGGACGTCTGGCCTGCCGACAAACCCATGTCTGTACGTATTTCCTCCACCGATTGGGTCGGGGATAAGGGCGTGACACCGGAAGAAGCCGTGCTGATTGCCAAGGCATTCTCCGATGCGGGCGCGGACATCATTGATGTCTCCACCGGACAGACNTTNCCCATGGATCAGGTACAGCCNGTCTTNGGTCGCATGTTCCAGACTCCTATGTCGGACCGCATCCGTAACGAAGCCAAAATCGCCACCATGGCGGTCGGTAATATTTATGAGACCGATCACGTGAATAGCATACTGGCTGCGGGTCGCGCCGACCTTGTNCTNTTGGCACGCCCCCATCTGATGGACCCCAACTGGACCATNCGAAGTGCTGCNGAACTGGANTATCACGGTGATGCCGTTACGGTTCCGAAACAATACATNACNGCCTATACCCAGCTTGAAACCAATCTCAAGCGGGCAGCGGACATGGCCCTTAACGCTTAANNAAACAGGCCTAACAAANAGAAAGTCAGTACGTGGAATTACAGGGAAAACATGCGGTCATNACNGGCGGGGGTCGCGGCATAGGNGCNGCCATCGCCGACAGCCTCGCCGCCGCCGGGGCCAATGTCACCATCATGGGCCGCACATTACAGGTTNTGGAGNATAAGGCCNAAACACTGGATAATTGTCTAGCCGTTCAATGTGATGTNACCGATGAGGCCTCTGTCACNGCCGCTTTTGCNCAGGCCGTGGCNAAATANGGCCCGGTNGATATTCTGGTGAATAATGCCGGGGCGGCGCATTCCCTGCCCTTTAAAAAGACNGACAGGGCGCATTTGCAAAATATGCTCGACGTCAATCTGATCGGNCCTTATCTTTGTATTCANGCAACTTTGCAGGAAATGATAGACAAAGGCGCTGGCAGGATTATAAATATTGCCAGTACGGCNGCNTTAANAGGCTATCGTTATGTTGCNGCCTATAGNGCCGCCAANCACGGNTTATTGGGTTTAACCCGNTCCTTGGCGTTGGAAGTGGCAACAAAGGGCGTCACNGTNAATGCNATATGTCCCGGATTTGCNAATACNGACATTGCTTGGGATGCGGTNAAAAATATCGTGGCCAAAACCGGCAGAACAGAAGATGAAGCGATTGCGGAACTGACCATACATAACCCGCAAAAACGCCTGATTGAACCAGAGGAAGTNGGNNCCAGCGTTGTATGGTTATGCAACGAAAATTCTGCTTCCATAACAGGCCAAGCCATTGCCATTGCCGGTGGNGAGGTCATGTAACAGAGTTAAGAGAGATGCCAGATACCAGCGCGCAAGACACGGATACAAAGAAACTGGGNCTATGGCTCCGTCTGATCACCAACACCAATATTATTGAGAAGGAAATCAGAAATCTTTTCCGGTCCGAATTCAATGTGACTCTGCCGCGNTTTGATCTGATGTCGGCNCTTTACCGGGAANCGGGCGGTTTGACCATGGGGGAGCTGTCGAAAAANATGCTGGTCTCCAACGGCAATGTCACGGGTATTGTGGAGCGGCTGCAAAAAGAAGGTCTGGTCAAACGCTGGGCATTGCCCACAGACCGCCGAATCCATAGCGTTGGCNTAACNCCCAAAGGACGNACAGATTTCAAGGTTATGGCAGACCGTCATAAAGAATGGGTTGCCGATATCCTCGGCGGNTTACAAGAGGANGACCTGGACCCCATGACCCAACAAATGGCTCAATTGGGACAGGTTCTAAAAGAACGAACAGAAGAAAAAAAGGGTAAAAAATGAAATTAGCCACACTGAAACCGAAGCATTTTTTATGGGAAATGAAGGGCGATGTNGCCNTTATCCGCCTCGANAGGCCGGACCGTAAAAACCCGCTGACTTTTGATTCCTATGCCGAACTGCGCGATACCTTCCGCGATATGGTCTATGCGGACGATGTTAAAGCCGTGGTTTTCGCCAGCAACGGCGGCAATTTCTGTTCCGGNGGTGATGTCCATGACATTATTGGNCCNCTTNTGGACAAAGACATGAAAGGTCTGCTGGATTTCACCCGCATGACCGGCGATCTGATCAAAGCCATGATCAATTGCAAAGTGCCGATCATTGCCGCCACCGANGGTATTTGTGTNGGTGCCGGGGCGATGNTCTCNCTGGCNTCTGATATACGNTTTGCCACNCCNGANTGTAAAACCGCCTTTCTCTTNACCCGTGTCGGCCTTGCCGGATGTGATATGGGNGCCTGNGCCATGCTGCCGCGCGCCNTNGGCCANGCCNGNGCCGCNGANCTGCTCTATANCGGACGGGCCATGAGCGCAGACGAAGGCGAACGCTGGGGTTATTTCAACCGCATTGTCGCCGCCGATGATCTTTTTGACGCGGCGCTGAAATATGCCACCCGTCTTGCCGATGGCCCCAATTTCGGCCATATGATGACCAAGACCATGCTGACACAGGAATGGAGCATGCCGCTGGATATGGCCATTGAGGCCGAGGCCCAGACACAGGCTATCTGTATGCAAACCGAAGATTTCCGCCGGGCTTACGAAGCCTTCGTTGCCAAAGAAAAACCCGTCTTTGAAGGGGATTGATCATGGATCAGACTTATCTCGATTGGCCGTTTCTCGACCCCGGTCATAAAAAACTCGCCCAAGATCTGGACGCCTGG
>JAESPY010000120.1 GCA_016765435.1 Emcibacter sp. | reverse complement strand
ACCGAAGTCGTACGTCTTGTGGCCAGCAATATGATTGCCGAGGTATGTTCGGTATATTTCATACGCGGCGGCGAAATTCTGGAACTTTTTGCTACCGAAGGTTTGAAAGCCAGTGCGGTTCACAATACCAGATTGCGTGTCGGCGAAGGTCTTGTGGGTCATATTGCGGCAACGGCCTTGCCCCTTAATCTGGCCAATGCCCAGAAACATCCGAAATTTGTCTATCGCGCGGAAACCGGGGAGGAGATATATCATTCCCTGATGGGGGTTCCGATCTTACGGTCCGGTAAAGTGGTCGGAGTTCTGGTGATTCAGAATAAAACCCAGCGCCACTATATGCAGGAAGAGAAAGAATCCTTGCAGACCGTGGCAATGGTTCTGGCGGAACTTGTCGCCAGTGGAGATCTGTTTGATCCGCTGGAACAACAGGAAGCCACGCTGGAGCGGGCCGCGACCGCTCGTTTTGAAGGGGTGATTTTTGCCGAAGGAATGGCCGAAGGGGTCGCTGTTTTTCATGAGCCAAAAATCGAGGTGGTCAAACATCTGACCGATAATATCCCCCGTGAAAAGACCCGTCTTGAAGCGGCCCTGCAATCTCTGCAGGACCAGATCGAAGATATGATGTCGGCGGAAGATATGCGCCATCAGGGGGAACATAAGGAAATTCTCGATGTTTATATGCTGTTTGCCAAAGACAAGGGTTGGCGGACAAAAATTGAAGACATCATCGATACGGGCCTGACCGCAGAGGCCGCGGTGGAGAAGGTTCAGCTCAACAACCGGACGCGTATGGAGAAGATGACCGATCCTTATCTCCGGGAACGTTTGAGTGATCTGGATGACTTGGCTAACCGGCTGAATCGACATTTGATGGGCCGGGTCGGTACGGCGGCATCGGAAAATCTGCCAGACAAGGTTATTTTGGTGGCCCAGAATATGGGACCGGCGGACTTGCTGGATTATGACCGGGACAAGCTTTGCGGGGTTATTCTCCAGAATGGTTCTCAAACCGCTCATGTGGCTATTGTCGCCCGGGCTTTGGGCATTCCCATGANCGGGCAGATGGGCGATGCGTTACAGGCGGTGGCNCAGGGTGAAAGGATTATTATCAACGGGGTTGAAGGCATTGTTTATTTCTCCCCACCCCCTGAAATTCTCTATAGCTACCGGGAAAATATCGAATCTCGCAATGTTCTGTTGGCGGAATATGCCGCCCTTCGGGACAAGCCGGCCACAACGCTGGACGGGGTGGATGTGGAGTTGTTGGTGAATGCGGGCCTGAGCATGGATATGGAGGCCCTGCAACGGACAGGGGCCAGCGGGGTCGGGCTGTTNCGGACAGAATTTCAGTTCATGGTCAGTGATTCCCTGCCGCGTGTTGGGCCACAGGCCGATTTTTACCGGGATATTCTGGATGCCGCAGACNGCAAGCCGGTTGTTTTCCGCACCTTGGATATTGGGGGCGACAAGCCGGTTTCTTTTCTGAAACGGGATGATGAGGCCAATCCGGCTTTGGGTTGGCGGGCGATTCGCATTGCCTTTGACCGTCCGGCCTTGTTGCGTTATCAGGTTCGGGCCTTGTTGACAGCGGCAGAGGGCCGGGAATTGAGCATCATGTTCCCGATGATTACTGATGTGTCCGAATTTAAAATGGCCCGAAATATTCTCGACAAGGAAATTGCCCGCCAGAAAAAACGCAAAAGCCCCATGCCGAAAAATATTCGTGTGGGCACCATGCTGGAAGTTCCGGCCTTGATCTGGCAGTTGGATAATTTACTGCCATTGCTGGATTTCATTTCCATTGGCAGCAATGACTTGATGCAGTTTTTCTTTGCTTGCGATCGGGAAAATCCGAAACTGGCCGGACGGTATGATCCGATCTCTCCCCCGGCCCTGTCAATGTTGAAATTTATCGTTGATAAATGCAATGATTATAATGTGCCGATCACGCTGTGTGGTGAGATCGGTGGCAAGCCTGTTACGGCTCTTGCTTTGCTTGCCATTGGCTTTAGGCGCTTGTCCATTGCACCNGCTTCGGTCGGGCCCATAAAAATGATGATCCGTAGTTTGGATCTGGCCGGGGTAGAGGCCTATATGGATGGTTTGCTGAGTCGTTCCGACCACAGCCTGCGCGGATTACTGACCGCATTTGCCAAGGATCATGGCATAAAAGTATAGTCTTGAGGCTATTTCTCCTTAAATTAAGCATATTTGCAGTTTTTTATTGACTCTTTAAATGAGTCTACGGTTCACTGTTTCTATAAAAACAAGCAAATGGTTAATTTTAGCCTCTTTAAAGCCTAAATTTTAATTATTTTGATTCTTACGGTTAATACAATAGCAAGTAAATTAGGGTAGAATACGTCTGATCAAATATATGTATGTCGTTTTGGGACTATGGACATGCATGAAACAACAAATATTCAAAGTTAGAATAAAATGGTTGAAGTAGAATTTGCGGATCAAGGCTTGTCTAAAGGCAATGTTTGGGCGGGTAAGGCCAAACAGGAAAAAATCACTGTCGGGCAGACGCTTTTTCAGGCGCGTAAGAATAGGTCTGAAAGTGATCTGGAACGTATTTCTGAGGAACTTTGTATCCGGCCTCATTTTTTGGCGGCATTGGAGCAGGATAATTTTAACAAATTTCCATCCGCCTGCTATGCGGAGGGGTTTTTGAAGAATTATGCCGCCTATCTTGGTTTAAATGTCACTCACGTTATCGCACAGTATAAACAGGAATTTCAGGGCAGCAGCAAAAAGGTTGATCTGGTTTTTCTGAAAGTGGAAGAAAATAGCTATCCGCGTCAGCAAATGATGGTTTCTCTGATGATATTAAGCGCAATTGTGCTGTCTGGGGTTTGGTATTCCATTCAGGGCAAGGACAGTATTTCTCTGGCATCTTTGCCTGATATCGCGGATGTGACCTCGGATATTCTGGTCTCTGCCACAAGCGATGTTGAGGCGCCCACCCCGCAAGCTGTTCCAAAAGCGGTTGAAGAAACAGTGGTATTGGCGGCAGTGGAAAAGATAGAACAAGATCAAGGATATCATCTGGTTCAGCAGGTCAATGCAACGCCCGTGGTGGCGGTACAGGCCGAAACGGCAACGAGTGGTGCCACGCAGGTTCGTCTGACGGTACGGGAAGATGCCTGGGTCCGTATTATGGATGCGGAACGGGAAATATTGGTGGATCGGGTTTTGCTGGCCGGGGAAGAATTTTACCTGACTGACCATAAAGGCATGACTTTGATGACCAGTAATGCCGGGGCATTGTCCGTTTTTGTGGATGATATTGCGGTGTTGCCTTTTGGGAAATCCGGGGAAATCCGGGATAATATCAGTTTGGACAAGGGTGATTTACCCCTGAAAACGGCACAATTGTCCCATTAATATCCCTTTATAACAAAAACATGGCTGTTTAAGCGTGATTCCCCTTGATCTTCGGGGAAACATTTCGCATGTTTACGCCCGAAATCTTACTTTGCGCTGTGCGCTTTGACCCATAGTGATGGGCTTAAAAATTTGGAAATTGACAGACCATGAGTATTCGACCTTACCGCGATATTTTGCGCCGGAAATCACGACAAATTATGGTGGGTGATGTGGCCGTGGGCGGCGACGCGCCAATAACGGTTCAGACTATGACCAATACGTTGACCACGGATGTGGCGGGGACCATCGCCCAAATCCGGCAAATGGAAGAGGCGGGGGT
>JAESPY010000119.1 GCA_016765435.1 Emcibacter sp. | reverse complement strand
CATCAAATGAAGCGCCGATTTATAATCCGCCGCCGCACGGATTGCCGCCGGTTTCAAATCCCCGTCCGCCTTATTGACAATCACAAGGTCGGCTAGCTCCATGATACCCCGTTTAATGCCCTGTAACTCATCCCCACCACCGGGAGACAGCATCAGCAGGAACATATCCACCATATCGGCGACCGCAATTTCCGACTGGCCCACGCCCACGGTCTCAATCAACACCACATCATACCCCGCGGCCTCACAGAGCAACATGGCCTCTCGCGTGCGCCGTGCCACCCCGCCCAACGCACAGCCAGAGGGCGACGGGCGAATAAAAGCCAGCGGGTCTTTGGACAATAGCTCCATACGGGTCTTATCACCCAATATAGAGCCGCCTGTGCGGGTCGAGGAGGGGTCCACCGCCAGAACCGCGACTTTATAGCCCTGCCCCGTCAGATACAAACCAAAGGCCTCAATGAAGGTGGATTTCCCCACCCCCGGCGTGCCCGTAAAGCCCAAACGAATAGATTTCCCGGTATGGGGCAGAATATCGCTCAATAGCGCCTGTGCCTCAACCTGATGATCGGCCCGACTGCTCTCCACCAGCGTAATCGCCTTGGCCAAGGCCCGCCGCTGTCCCTTCAGCAGATTTTCTTTCAGGTTATCTATTGTTGCCATTTTCAGTCCGTTATTATTTAAATTTATACGTCTTTATTTAACTTCTTTTACAGTTATCCCTACAAGGATGTAAATTCAGCCCCCTTTTAAAGAAGTTACTTTCTTGCCTCATCCTATGTATAAAATAAAGGCTAAGGTTCTTATGAGAAGATTGATGTAATTACAGAAATGATCCCATGCACTATAAGGTTCCCTGTCACTCCTTCAGCTATATTTTTTATACTTTTCAATATATTACTTATATTTACTTCATTAGGTACTTCTTCTTCTACAGCGGCCATGAGCTTAGTAGCTAAGTCAACCATATCCTCTCTTATATCAGGTGGTAAATTAGTTTTCTCAGATTGAATATTTTCGGCAAGCAGGGAAATTGATTTTATTACTTCTGGGGTAAGCTTTATAGTATGAAAAACATTAGCCGTGCTATTTCCACTCATATTTCCCAAAACACCTACTTGTTCAATATTATAAATAACGTGTGATGCTGCTACCTTTTCTGTTTCTGAAAACTCTAAATACTCCCCTTTGATTCCTTCTTTCTCTAAGCGAAGTGCCCAATCTAATACTTTGTTTCGAACTACTTCGAGAATCGCAATTGCAAATGTTGGTGCAATAAAAAGAACTGGCTTAAAAACAAATTCCATCCCTTTCATTATTTCTGCCTCAAGGTGAGGAGGGTAATTTATTTGAAGTTGAGTATCACTTGACATCCCATCCTGAAGGCTCTCAATTTCACCAATTGACATACCAATAGAACGACTGCTTATCATTTCCATATAATCACTATCTTCACTAAGCAATGGGATCCAACCATTATATGGGTTGTGTACCTTTGGTTGACCTTTTATTTGCCTGTAAATTGGAATAATATCTTTACTTCCATAGCCATTTAGTTCCTTTTGCAACCATTCTTCAAATTCTGCAAGGTCTAGTTTAACCGCAACAGTTAATGCTAAACGAAGTACATTTGAAAGACTACAGTTTGAATCAAGAGTCTTTTGTTGAAGTTTATTTATAGCCGAATTAGTCAGTGTCACTACTTCCTCCACAAAATATTATAAATTTCTTATATTTCTGACATTCTGCATCATTGTCACTCCTGCGAAGGCAGGAGTCCAGTCCTCTTATAAAAAACTGGTTTCCTGCCTTCGCAGGAAAGACGATTTAGGATTGAGAAAATAAAATCACAAAAAAAGCCCCCTCGGTTTCCCGAAGAGGCTCACAATTCTGTATCTCAAAAAAACTAGTTTTTGGCTTTATCGACCAACTGGTTTTCTTTCAACCATGGCATCATGGCGCGCAGGTTTTCACCCACTTTTTCGATCGGATGAGCAGCACCCTTGGCACGGGCGGCTTTCAGTTTGACCTGACCAACCTTATTGTCCAGCATGAAGTCGTTCACGAAACGGCCTTCCTGAATGTCCGCCAAAATCCGTTTCATTTCGGCTTTTGTTTCCTGCGTGATAATCCGNGAACCGGACATATAGTCNCCGTATTCCGCNGTNTTAGAGATNGANTAGCGCATATTGGCAATGCCGCCTTCATACATCAGGTCAACGATCANTTTCAGCTCATGCAGACATTCGAAATANGCCATNTCCGGCGCATATCCGGCCTCNACCAGAACTTCAAAACCACATTGAACNANNGCAGANGCNCCGCCACACAGAACAGCCTGTTCNCCGAACAGATCGGTTTCACATTCTTCCTTGAAAGTNGTTTCNATAACACCCGCACGTCCNCCGCCATTGGCAGANGCATAGGAAAGNCCAATATCATGGGCATTACCGGACGCATCCTGATGCACCGCGATCAATGTTGGNACNCCNGCCCCTTTCAGATATTCGGAACGCACCGTATGNCCGGGGCCTTTTGGCGCAATCATAAAGACATCAAGGTCGGCCCGTGGCTCAATCAATTTGAAATGGATATTCAGGCCATGGGCAAATACCAGTGACGCACCCTGTTTCATATTTGGCGCAAGGTCATCNGCATAGAGGTCCGCCTGAAGCTCATCAGGGACCAGAACCATAACCACATCGGCCCACTTCGCGCCTTCGGCAGCGGTCATNACTTTAAATCCGGCAGCTTCNGCNTTGGCCCGGCTACCGGACCCTTCCCGAAGNGCCACNGCNATATCGGCAACGCCGCTATCNCGCAGGTTNGCCGCATGNGCATGTCCCTGACTACCATAACCCACGATCACAACTTTTTTCGTTTTGATCAGGTTTACATCCGCATCGCGATCATAATATACGCGCATTATTCATCTCCTATAATATATAAATATTTTTCACTGTTTATCTTTTACAGGGCACTTGCCCCACGGGTTAGTGCCGCAACACCGGTACGCACGGCTTCAACCAGACCCACATCGCCCATCAATTGAATGAAAGCTCTGATCTTGTCTGTTTTTCCGGTTATTTCAAATATATAGCTGTCAATACTGCTGTCCACGATCTTGGCCCGGAAGGCTTCCGCGATCCGTAAAGCAGATTGTTGTTTCTCGCCCGTGCAATGGACCTTGATCAACGCCAGTTCGCGCTCCACATGGGGGCCATTTTCGGTCAGGTCAGCCACCCGGAGNACCGGGATTAACCGATCCAGNTGCGCCTTGATCTGTTCGATGACTGGTGGCGTACCAATGGTCACCACNGTAATACGNGATTCNGTGCCNTCCAGNTCAACCGGGGCCACGGTCAGATGTTCAATATTATANCCCCTGCCNGAAAACAGGCCAATCACCCGNGCCAGAACACCNGCCTCATTATCCACAATGATGGACAGGGTATGGCGTTCGGCAAGTTCAATTTCTTTNTGTGTATGATGCATANCTCTNCTCCTNCGCGTNTGCTCTTTGGGTCCTTAAACCAGAGCCGCGCCCCCTTCAAATTCTTTAAAGTCTTCTTCTTCGGGCAATATCATCTCATTATGNGCCGCGCCGCTGGGCACCATAGGGAAACAATTGGCCAGTTTTTCCACNCGGCANTCCACNATCACCATATTGTCACAGGCCATCATTTCCTTAATACCCGCATCAAGGTCTTCCCGNTTTTCGATGAGAATNCCNTGAGCGCCATANGCTTTNGCCANNGCCACAAAATCCGGCAGGCTATCGGAATATGTTTCCGAATGACGNCCCCCGTGNTTCANGTCCTGCCACTGNCGNACCATGCCCATATATTCATTATTCAGAATGAATATCTTGACCGGNAGACCATATTGCATGGCGGTGCCCAATTCCTGAATATTCATCTGGATAGAGGCTTCTCCTGCCACATCAATCACCAAAGCATCCGGGTGCGCGATCTGTGCGCCGATAGCTGCCGGAAAACCATAGCCCATGGTGCCCAGACCACCGGACGTCATCCAGCGGTTTGGCTCCTCGAATTTCAGATACTGTGCCGCCCACATCTGATGCTGTCCCACCTCTGTGGTGAAATAGACATCTTTGTCTTTGGTTAATTCCTGCAACCGTTCCAGCGCATATTGCGGCATGATAACATCGTCTGTGTTCTTATATTTAAGGCAATCACGGCCACGCCATTCTTCGATTTGCGTCCACCAATCATCATAGGACTGGTTGCCATGTTCGAGAACAGTTGCTTTCCATATTTTCAGCATATCCTCCAGAACATGCGCCACATCGCCAACAATCGGCACATCAACACGCACCGTTTTATTGATCGACGAACGGTCGATATCAATATGGATTTTCTTTGAATTTGGCGAAAAGGCGTCCAACCGCCCTGTTACCCGGTCATCAAACCGCGCGCCAACGCAAATCATAACGTCACAATCATGCATGGCATGGTTTGCTTCATAGGTTCCGTGCATGCCCAGCATACCCAGAAACTGTTTATCAGACGCCGGATACGCGCCCAGCCCCATCAGAGTGCTGGTGATCGGTGCGCCCGTCAGTTGAACCAGTTCCCGCAGCAATTGTGCCGCCGCCGGACCAGAGTTAATCACCCCGCCGCCCGTATAAAAAATAGGTTTCTTCGCGCCAGCCATAAGCTTAACGGCTTCGGTGATACTTTCGATTTTACCTTTAACTTCCGGGCGATAGCTTCTGTGTTTGATCGGACCGCTATGAATATTTGTACTGGTGAAAATCTGTACGTCTTTCGGCACATCAACCACAACCGGACCCGGACGGCCACTGGTCGCCACATAAAAGGCCTCATGAATGATCTGGGACAGTTTATCCACATCCTTCACCAGATAATTATGTTTGGTACAATGGCGGGTTATGCCAACCGTATCGGCTTCCTGAAAGGCATCACTGCCGATCAGATGAACCGGAACCTGTCCGGTCAGACAGATCAGCGGAATGGAATCAAGCATAGCATCGGTCAGACCAGTCACCGCATTGGTGGCCCCCGGACCGGATGTTACCAATACAACACCGGGCTTTCCCGTGGACCGGGCATATCCCTCTGCTGCATGAACGGCGGCCTGCTCATGGCGCACCAGAATATGACGGATTTTATCCTGATTAAACAGCGCGTCATAGAGCGGAAGCACAGCACCGCCTGGATAGCCGAAGATAACTTCGACACCCAAATCCACGAGTGAATTTACGATAATTTCTGCGCCACTATACTCTTTACCGGACATGATAAGCCTTTCCTGATCCAATTCCGAAAATACGCCAGACCAAAGACCCCGGCGATAAAATTCTGTGTCATCATTATGCAAGCATAAAAAAGAAAACTGTATATATCTGTTTCTAAGCCCTTTGGCAAATAAAACACATATATAGATTTCTCTCTGATGCGCCGCACCATAATGTCATATTATTACCAAGTCAAGCCATCTTGTGATAATAATAATACAAAATAGTTAATTTTTGCGCATTAATATTACAAATCTAGCGTTTTCCAGTCCCCACACTGGTTGCGAAACCATGTCATTTGCCGTTTGGCAAACTGCCGGGTGGCGATCTGACTTAGGGTGATGGCCTCCTCCAATGTGATTTCCTCCCGCAGATAACGGATGATCTGCGGCACGCCCAGAGATTTCATTACCGGCAGGCTGGGGGCATAATTCAGGGCCATCAAAGCCTGCACTTCCTCTATGACATTGCCCTCTTCAATCATAATACGGAAGCGTCTGTCACAGCGTTCATAGAGTATTTGGCGGTCCATGACGGTGATATTCTTTTCAATCAACACATCGTCCCGCTGACAAAGCCCCCCTGCGGGCGGAATATCCTGCCAGTATTTCAGGGACTTCCCCGTGGATAATATCACCTCTAGAGCGCGGGAAATCCGCTGGGTATCACCGGGGGCCAACCTGTCGGCAAT
>JAESPY010000118.1 GCA_016765435.1 Emcibacter sp. | reverse complement strand
ATTTCCGATGTGATCATTGACTTTACCTGCCCCACGGCAACCGTCCTTCATGCCGCCTATGCCACAAAATATGGCACCGTCCATATTACAGGCACCACAGGCATGACCGAGGAAGATGAAAAATCCCTGCATAATGCCGCGAAATCCGTTGCGGTGGTCTATGCCTCCAACTTTTCGCTGGGGGTTAATCTGCTCTTTTATCTGACCCGTCAGGCGGCCGCTATGCTGGACGAAGATTTTGACATTGAAATTCTCGAAATGCATCATCGCCATAAAGTAGACGCCCCCTCCGGCACCGCCCTTAGCCTTGGCCATCAAGCCGCCGCAGGACGCGGTGTTGCGCTTGACGATGTGGCCGACAGGGGCCGGGACGGCATCACTGGTGCCCGCAAACGCGGCGATATTGGCTTTGCGGTTCTGCGCGGGGGCAATGTGGCCGGGGAACATACGGTCAGTTTCAATGCCGATAGCGAACGTATCGAGCTAACCCATAAAGCCGGAGATCGGGCTATTTTTGCCAGAGGCGCCGTCAAGGCTGCCCTGTGGGCCGCACAACAGGATGCGGGGCTCTATGATATGTTTGACGTTCTTGGCCTTCCTAAAGATTAAGAGACCCAAAGAATGAAAAAAGCAGATGTCTCAGAATTTTTCCGGCGGTTGCAGGAACGCGACCCGGAGCCCCAAGGAGAGTTGGATTACACCAATCCCTATACTCTTCTGGTTGCGGTGGCCTTATCGGCGCAGGCGACAGATATCGGGGTCAATAAAGCCACCAAAGCCCTGTTTAAAATCATTAGCACGCCGCAAGATATGCTCGACCTTGGCGAAACCCGCCTGAAAGACTATATCAAGACCATCGGGCTATATAATACCAAGGCAAAGAATGTCATCAAAGCGGCCCAATTGCTGGTGGATGATTTTGACGGCATTGTGCCAGAAAACCGCGACGATCTGGAAAGGTTGGCCGGAGTGGGCCGGAAGACCGCCAATGTGGTGCTGAATANTGCTTTTGGTCATTCGACCATTGCCGTTGATACCCATCTCTTCCGGGTCGGCAACCGCACCCGCATGGCCGTGGGCAAAACCCCGCTGGCGGTAGAGAAAAAACTACAAAAGGCCATCCCGAAAGAATTCATGCGCCACGCCCATCACTGGCTAATCCTGCATGGGCGGTATATCTGTAAAGCCCGGCGGCCTAGTTGTCCGACCTGTCCGGTTGAGGACCTGTGTCCTTATCGGCAGAAGACGGTTGTGGATCCCCTATAATATCTTCAGAGGCCACATGGCTATCCAGACATGCCCCCGGTGATACGGTCGGGTTGTCGGCGGTCATATCCACGGCCGCTGTCTCCACATAATCCAGCCGGAAATCCCCATTGTCATCGGGATAAAAATAGAGATGCAACACACATTCATCATTGCGATACAGCCAGACCCGCGCATCCCGCTCCACCCGTTTCAAAGAGGGTTTCCCCAGAATATTCTGTAACGTATCCGGGGCAAGATTCATGATATTTTCAAGAATAAAATGGGGCTTTGGTGGTTCTTCAACCACAACTTCCACCACTTGTTCTATAATCGGCTCTGTAACAGATACCGTAACAGATTCTGGCGGTGACGAGGCCTGTGGTTCCGGCAGGTCTGCCGTCTGACAACCACTCAACAAGATCACCGAAAGGAAAATAAGCGCGCGCATCAACTCTCCACTTCGCGGGGGGCAAGGGATAAATGGAACAGATGCGCCAACATCGCCGCCCCAAGTATCGGCGCTGTCAGGTTAATCACCGGAAATGTATAGAGCAAAGTGATGATAAATCCGCCACCAAGCACCTGCCCCCGGATGGACTTCCGGTGTATCCCGGCCTCCTTGATGCCCAAATGCCGGACCGCAACCATTTCATAATAGCCCCAGCCCAACAAATAAGAATTCAGGGTATAAAATATGATCAAAGGCACAAAAGGCACCCAGAAAAAGATAAGATAAAGCGGCACAACAACGATATTCAACACCACTATCATTAAAGCCAGACGTACCGCCAAATAGGCCAGATGCCAAACACCAAGCCGTTTTCCTGCTTTGTGTTCCGGGTAATATTTATCCTCCACCGCATCGACAATATCATCCAGATAAAGCGACATGAATATGGTCGCAATCGGTGGAAAGAAGATTCCCATCAAAAAGAAAAAGATAATATTGAAAATCCAGTCCACATCCAGCAACCACTGGAAAAAACTATTCACCCACTGCCAGTCAAACTGGGTCAGAATAATCTGGTCTTTCAGGTTATCGGCCAAAAACCACGTGGCAATCATGGCAACAACCGTGGTCAGAATACCCCAAATAAAAACTTTGAGAAACGCCGGCTCAAAAATTTGGGATAGGGTGCGNTCGACTGCACTTAAGATATTTTTCACATTTTTATCCTTATAATATCCCCTCGAAACTACCCTTACAGGAAAATATGGGCTTCTTGAGGCAAAAGGCAAGAAAAGTTTTTATCTTTCTTCACTTATCCCTTGCATGGCCCCTTTGCCCATCTATACTTCACCCGGAAAATTAGAGGAAAAAATATGACTTATAAATTTGATGTTCTCGGTATTGGCAACGCCATTGTTGATATTCTGGTTCATGTTGAGGATGACTTCCTGAAGGCCCACGACATTCCAAGAGGCAGCATGCAGCTTGTCGATGAGGAAACCTCGGACAAGNTNTATGACCAATTNGGNACGGCCATTGAATGNTCCGGTGGCTCCGCNGCCAATACCATCGCGGGTCTGGCCTCTCTGGGCAGCAAGACCGCNTATATGGGNAAGACCAAGGACGATCAGTTAGGTCACGTTTTTGACCATGACATCAANTCCCTCGGCATTACNTTCACCACGGAAAAGGACAACAGTGGNGTATCCACNGCCCGTTGTCTGGTCATGGTCAGTCCCGATGCGGAACGCACCATGTGTACTTANCTTGGGGCCTGTGTCAATCTGACGGAAAAGGACATTGANGCGGATATGGTCGCGGGGTCCGCCATCACCTATATGGAAGGCTATCTCTGGGACCCGGAACATGCCAAGGCGGCTTTCCGCAAGGCCATGTCCCTCGCCCATAATGCCGGACGCAAAACATCGCTCAGCCTGTCGGATTCATTCTGCGTGGGTCGCCATAAACAAGAATTCCTGCAACTGGCCGAACATGAAATTGATATATTATTCGCCAATGAAGACGAATTGCTGATGCTCTATGATACCAGCGACATCACAGAAGCCATAAAAGCCGTACAGCAACATTGCGAAGTTGCCGCCGTTACCCGCGGGGCCAAGGGCTGCACCATTGTCAGTGCAAATGAAATCATTGATATCAACGGTTATGCGGTAAGCAATCTGGTCGATACCACGGGCGCCGGGGATTTATTTGCCGCCGGGTTCCTGCATGGTTATAGTCAGGGTCAGGACTTGACGACTTGTGGCCGTATGGGCAATCTTGCGGCCAGTGAGGTCATCACCCATATGGGCGCACGACCGGATGTGAATTTAAAACAATATATGGCCGACAACTTATAAGAACTGCTGATATCAGGTCATAATATTTATGCTTGACCTGAAAGACTTTCTCAGCGAAAATTATTTAAAATTTACTGGAGTGAGGATAAAAATGTCTTTGATACGTGCAATCGTAACGTCTGTTTTGGTCATATTTGCGTTCAACGTAACGGCAAATGCCACAACATCGTGCCGACCACCGTTGGCACCGACCATCCCGAACGGCAAAACCGCCCCCAAGGCAGATATCCTTGCGGCGCTGATGGCTATTAAGCAGGATTTTCAACCTGCCATTAAAAACTTCCAGAATTGTATTGCCACCGAAAAAGAAGCCGTTGGCGATGTGGCGACAGAACGGCAGATCGCCGAATGGGATCAGCTCTATGATGCGGCCTATGCCCTTGAAACCCAAGTGGCCGAAAATATGAATGTGGCCATCCGCGCCTTTAAAGCCCGCATAGCCAAAAAAGCAGAATAGACGGCCAAATAATTTTGAATAAAAGGGGCCAGTGTTCATAAACCTGTTAACGAACCTGTTAACGCACCAACATTGGCCCCAATTTCTTGCCGCCAAATATATGGATATGCAAATGAGGGACTTCCTGATGTGCGTCATCCCCCGCATTAGCCAAAATGCGGTAGCCCGGCTGTTCTAGGTTCAAATCCCGCGCCACCTGACCCACTGCCCGAAAGAACCCCGCAATAAGCTCTGCCGAGGCCGTGGCGGTAAAGTCGGCCATGCTGACATACTCCCCCTTTGGAATGACCAAAACATGGACCGGAGCCTGTGGATTAATATCATTAAAGGCCAGTGCGAAGTCATCTTCATAAACTTTATCGCAAGGGATTTCCTCCCGCAGAATTTTCGCAAAGATATTTTCAGAATCATAGGTCATATTGTTCGGTCCTGTTGCTTAACTAATAGAATCAATCCACTCTGCCCCCATCATATACGCTCCCCCCATCGGTTCCATAGTTTCCTTCCCCATTCCGGCAATGCCTTCGAAATCAAT
>JAESPY010000117.1 GCA_016765435.1 Emcibacter sp. | reverse complement strand
ATTGACACTACCGGCCATATTATTTTCCTATCATTGATTGATTAACTTGCCCTCACCATAACGACTAGTATCACAAATTTCTATCACAAATTTAAATGAGAACAAAATAAGAACTTGACATATTGGTAAAAAACTTCAAATTGCTAATATATTATAAGGCAAAGGCACAGAATTTAATATGCTGACCAAGATTTCTGTTCAGGGTGCACGCGAGCATAACCTGAAAAATATCAATGTGGAAATTCCCCGCGACAAGCTTGTGGTGATTACGGGCCTGAGCGGGTCCGGCAAGTCCTCGCTTGCCTTTGACACCATTTATGCCGAAGGACAGCGGCGCTATGTGGAAAGCCTGTCGGCTTATGCCCGCCAGTTTCTGGAAATGATGCAAAAGCCGGACTGTGACCATATTGATGGTCTGTCTCCGGCTATTTCAATTGAACAAAAAACCACATCGCGCAATCCCCGTTCAACCGTTGGTACGGTGACTGAAGTTTATGACTATATGCGCCTACTTTATGCCCGGATTGGCATCCCTTATTCTCCGGCGACTGGTCTGCCCATTGAGAGCCAAACCGTCAGCCAGATGGTTGACCGGGTGATGGAGCTTGAAGACAGCACGCGGCTGTATCTTCTGGCCCCGATCGTGCGTGGACGGAAAGGCGAATATCGCAAGGAATTTGCCGAATTACAGCGGGAAGGATTTCAGCGAGTCAAAATTGATGGTGAATTTTATGAAATAGATGACATCCCGGCCCTCGACAAAAAAATCAAACATAATATCGAAGTGGTGGTTGACCGACTGGTGATCCGGCCTGATCTGGAAACAAGACTGGCCGACAGCATGGAAACGGCACTGAACCTTGCCGATGGGTTGGCGATTATGGAATATGCTGGCGGCGATAACGCCGGGGAACGAATATTATTTTCCGCCAAATTTGCCTGCCCCGTATCCGGTTTCACCATTGAAGAAATTGAACCCCGGCTTTTTTCCTTCAACAACCCCTTTGGGGCCTGCCCCACCTGTGATGGATTGGGCAAGAAGCTGTATTTCGACCCGGACCTTGTGGTGCCGGACAAAACAAAAAGTCTTAATAATGGCGCCCTTGCTCCCTGGTCAAAATCCAACGCGCCCTATTACGCCCAAACTCTGAAAAGCTTGGCCAAGCATTATAAGTTTAAAACCAGTTATCCTTGGGAAAAACTCGATCAAAAAGTACAGGATGTCATCCTGTACGGCAGCGGCAACGAGATCATAGAAATGATCTATAGCGACGACCGCAAGGAATATAAGGTCGAAAAACCGTTTGAAGGCATCATCGGTAATATAACCCGGCGCTGGCGGGAAACCGAAAGCAATATGATGCGCGAGGAACTGGGCAAATACCAGAGTGCTTCGGAATGTGAAGATTGCGCCGGATACCGCTTAAAAAAAGAAGCATTGGTTGTCCGCATTGATGACAGGCATATTGGCCAAATTTCCGAGCTTTCCATTGCGGATGCCTTCGCATGGTTCAAACAACTGCCGGATAAACTCAATGGCAAGCAACAGGAAATTGCCAGCCGAGTATTGAAGGAAATCACCGAACGGCTTGGGTTTTTAAATAATGTTGGCCTGAATTATCTGAGTCTGTCCCGAAAGTCTGGCAGTCTATCCGGTGGAGAATCCCAACGAATCAGGCTGGCGTCCCAAATTGGCTCTGGCCTGACCGGGGTGTTATATGTGCTGGACGAACCCTCCATCGGGCTTCATCAACGGGACAATGACCGACTTCTGGAAACCCTGTTCAATCTGCGGGATATGGGCAATACGGTTATAATGGTCGAGCATGACGAAGATGCCATTCGTCAGGCGGATCATGTGATTGATATGGGGCCAGGAGCCGGGGAACATGGCGGCGAAGTAGTCGCCCAAGGAACATTACAGGATATTCTGGACAATGAAGATAGCCTGACCGGACAATATCTGTCGGGCAAAAAATGTATTCCGGTACCCACCGTTCGGCGCAAGGGCCATATGGCGGGCAAAAAACGTAAAGAAATCATCATTCAGGGGGCAACAGGCAATAACTTACAAAATATAACCGCCGCCATTCCCCTCGGCACCATGACCTGCATCACGGGCGTTTCCGGCAGCGGCAAATCCACTCTGACCGTGGATACGCTGTACCGGGGCGTTGCCCGAAAACTCAATAATAACCGCAATATTCCGGCACCGCATGAGGCCATATTGGGGCTCGAATTCATTGACAAAGTTGTTGATATTGATCAATCGCCCATTGGCCGGACCCCCCGATCCAATCCCGCGACCTATACCGGGGCTTTCACCCCGATCCGCGACTGGTTCGCCGGACTACCCGAGGCCAAAACGCGAGGCTATAAGCCGGGACGTTTTTCTTTCAACGTCAAGGGGGGCCGGTGCGAGGCTTGTCAGGGCGATGGCCTGATCAAAATTGAAATGCATTTTCTGCCCGATGTTTATGTTCAATGCGATGTTTGCGAAGGCAAACGCTATAACCGGGAAACGCTGGAAATTAAATTCAAGGGCAAATCCATTTCCGACATACTGGATATGACCGTTGAAGAAGCCGCACAGTTTTTCATCGCCGTCCCCAATATTCGGGACAAGATGACGACCTTGGAAAAAGTCGGCCTCAGCTATATCAAGGTGGGACAGGCCGCGACCACCCTGTCCGGCGGCGAAGCACAGCGGGTTAAGCTGAGCAAGGAACTGTCCAAAAGGTCAACGGGACGCACATTGTATATTCTTGATGAACCGACCACGGGCCTACATTTCGAGGATATTAAAAAATTACTGGAAGTCCTGCATACGTTGGTAGAACAAGGCAATACTGTTGTCATTATCGAACATAATCTGGAAGTGATCAAAACCTGTGACTGGATCATTGATTTGGGACCGGAAGGCGGCGATGGCGGCGGATATATTCTAGCCGAAGGTCCACCGGAAGAAATTATTAAATGTAAAAAAAGCTTTACGGGTCAGTATCTTAAAAAATATTTGTAAATAACATTTATCTTTCTTTATAAAATTAACCATTTGTTAACCACGTTTAGAGTAAGTTGTATTTGTAACAGGTACTCAACCATACCTGATACACCCAACTTACGACTTACTATATATACAAATCTCCATAATGATAACGCCTGCTTTTGCCCAAAAAGCAGGCGTTTTTTATGGCCCCCTCCGACGTTAGGTGATATGACCCCCTCAGGAGACAGATTTTTATGACCCATAAAGAAATTCATATCATCGGCGGGGGATTGGCCGGAACCGAAGCCGCGTGGCAAATCATCAAACAGGGCATCCCTGTTATCCTCCATGAAATGCGGCCTGTACGCAAAACAGATGTTCATCAGACAGAAGGCCTTGCGGAGATGGTCTGCTCCAATTCGTTTCGCTCCGACGATTATGAAAATAATGCCGTCGGGCTGTTGCATGAGGAAATGCGCCGTTGTGATTCCCTGATTATGGCCGCCGCACAAGAAAACAGTGTTCCCGCAGGCAGCGCACTTGCCGTGGACCGGGAAGCTTTCAGTGCCACCGTTCAACAACGGCTGGAAGCCGAACCACTGTTCACCATGGTCCGCGAAGAAATAACCACAATCCCCCCCGAAGAATGGGATAATGTTATCATTGCCACAGGACCGCTGACTTCCGATGCCCTCGCCCAGTCCATTCTTGAGCTGACTGGCGAAGATGAGTTAGCCTTTTTTGACGCCATAGCGCCAATCATTTACAAGGACAGCATAGATTTCTCCCGCGCCTGGTATCAGTCTCGCTATGACAAGGGCGATACGGCGGATTATATCAATCTGCCCCTGTCCCGCGATCAATATGAAGCCCTGATTGATGATCTTATCGACACGGAAAAATATGATTATAAAGATTGGGAGAAAGACACCCCCTATTTTGATGGCTGCATGCCCATAGAGGTCATGGCCGAACGAGGCCGGGAGACATTGCGCTTTGGCCCCATGAAACCTGTTGGCCTAACCAATCCCCATACTAATGAGTCGGCCTATGCGGTGCTGCAACTGCGTCAGGATAACAAGCTTGGCACGCTCTATAATATGGTCGGTTTTCAGACCAAGATGAAATACGGCGCCCAGATAGAGGCGTTTCAGAAGATTCCCGGACTGGAAAAAGCCAAATTTGCCCGTCTCGGCGGTTTACACCGCAATACTTTTATCAACAGCCCGAATCTACTGGATGATAATTTACGTTTTAAAGCCCAGCCGCGCCTGCGTTTTGCCGGACAAATCAGCGGCGTTGAAGGCTATGTGGAAAGCGCCGCCATGGGATTAATGGCCGGACGTTTTGCCGCCGCCGAACGGAAAGGCCACCACATTCCGGCCCCGCCCATGATCACCGCTTTTGGTGCCTTGATCCATTATATCACTGGCGGCCAAATCCCCGGTGCCGGGGCCCGCAAGAATTTCCAGCCGATGAATGTTAATTTTGGCATCATGCCGGTTCTGGAGGGTAAGAAAATAAAGCGAAAAGACCGCAAGCCAGCCAAATCAATCCGCGCATTGGACGCGTTGGCTCTATGGCTGGAAGAGACTAAATTCGGTTAAACAAGGCCGATGTAAGCAATTGCCATTGCCGGGAAAAAGCCCCTGCCTTTTCCATCAAACGGAAAGGATTATAATCTGCTTGTTTAATCGTCCGTAAGTACCCTCGTGTCAGCGCAGACAAAAGATAAGCAGATCGAGCATCGGCATTTATGCTTTTTTTATTGTCCGAAAGATATTTCAAATGCTCTTCTGCCTTTTGACAGAGAATTTGCACGACGGACTTTACCTCAACGGGATCATCCGGCGACAGAAATTTGGCCGGGGCAATGTCATATTTCACCATTATATCCNAAGGAACATAGTTCTTTTTTAAGGACATATGATAAGGGATTGCGCGGATAATTCCCACATANCCCCAAGCGANGCCTAAATGCCGNGCCANNTCATCATTATCCTTTTGACCNAATATATGAACCGCAAGACAGGCTATATTGCCCGCTGTCTTTTGCAGGTAATCCTCCAACGCGGGCATATCTTCCGGGCTGTCATCATAAATATCCTGACGGCGTCCCTCAATGAGGTCCAACAATATATCCTGCGGCAAATCATAATCCGCNACTGCCACGGCAAGGGGTTGGAGCACATCATGGGAACGGACTGTATCCTGAAAAATACCCTCGATAGCTTCCCGCCACCATTGCAGACGAATTTCACCCAGCATGGGTTCNGANACCGTCTCCCTGATTCTGGATATTTCATAATTAAAGGCATAAAGCGCATAAAGCGCCTGCCGTTTTTCTGATGGAGCATAAAGCGTGGTCAGATAGCGGTCATGGTCAAATTTGGCAACCAACAAACGGCAATGTTCATTATTTTCAAGGCTATCTGTCATCTTTTCTCTTTTAGGACCATTCTAAAAAGGAGCATAAACCCCTTTAGTATAAATTTCTTTTTAATAATGAGTGGCATTATTTTGACGCATGGTAAAGAAACTGTTAATATTTNCCGTCCGAAAAGGGACAGGATTGTTTCATAAAGGGGTTTTGGTAAATCTGGAAGCAATTTCTTTGACTAGGGTATTTAAATAATTACAGGAAAAAACAATGAGCAAAATTCTCCAATCATTGCCGCTGACGATTGTCGCCGGCATTGTCCTGACCGTCATAATGGTCATTGCGACAAATCAACTGGAAAGTATGAACCAATCGCCGGCTGAAAAAGCCATTTCCGATTTAATAAATTAAGGGTGGAGATATAACATGGAAGATTTTATTTTATTTTTAGTGCGTTATCTGCATGTATTATGTGGTGTCATGTGGATTGGCATATTGTGGTATTTTAACTTTGTACAAATTCCCAGCATGCCAAAAATCCCTGATGAGCAGAAACCAGCCATCAGTAAAGTTATCGCACCGGAAGCCTTGTTCTGGTTCCGCTGGGGTGCTGCGGGTACCGTATTATTCGGCCTGATCCTNTCCTACATGAACGGTTATATGCATCAAGCAATGACCCTGCAAAAACCTGATATTGGTTTTGGCATGTGGATGGGTATTATCATGGCTTTCAATGTCTGGGTCATCATCTGGCCAGCTCAGAAAATNGCCCTTGGTATGGTTGAAGCCGATGCCGATGCCAAAGCAAAGGCTGGCCGTCGGGCTATGTTGTTCTCACGGACCAACACATTGCTGTCCATTCCTATGCTGTTCTCCATGATCTCAGCACAGAATGCTACAGGGTTCTAACACTGGGTTCTAAACCACAGCGTTTTNAACGATAGACAAAAATTAAAGGCCGGNCAAAATGTCCGGCCTTTTTTTATACCTGCTAAATATAAGAATGCTTAATCTATGGCAATCAGGGCGGCGGAGACCTTACGACCTTCTGCCAATAGCACGTTATAGGTTCTCGCGGCTGCTCCGGTTGACATGACATCAACNGCNATATTNACNNCNTCNAATGCGGCCCGAAGCTCCTTATTAAGGAACGCCATATTTTCCCCCATACCGATCAGAAGAATATCAATATCATTCCTCTGCTCTGTGATACGCTTCAGACTGTCAAAGGTGATTGAGGCAACATCNGTCGCTTCCCACGGGTAATAACCCTTGGGCGTAATCAACATAGAGCCTTTACTACGCTGTTCCCCAATACGAAACCCGCCATCGCCGTAGGACGAGATGCTGGTATCGACTTGTGAGGTNACTTCCTTAAATTCCAAGTGNATTAGCCTTTTTTCGGTGGNAGAACTTCCATGCCGGGCGGAACGGAACTATCGCCCTCGCGNCGCATTTCCACCCAAAGTAATATGGGGGATGCTATGAAGATCGAAGAATAAGTTCCCACAAAAATACCCCAAATCATCGCCGCCGAGAAGCCGTGAATGCCCTCACCGCCTAAGAAGAACAATGCCGCCAGCGCAATCAATGTGGTTACAGAGGTCATAACCGTCCGNGACAGNGTGTCATTAATGCTCAGGTTTAACANCTCATCCATCGGCTTTTTACGGAATTTACGCAGATTTTCCCGGATACGGTCATAGACCACCACCGTATCATTGAGGGAGTAACCAACAATGGTCAGAATCGCCGCAATNGTTGAGAGATTAAACTCTAGCCCCGTAAGAGAGAACATGCCAATGGTCAAAACCACATCATGGACAAGAGCCACCACAGCGCCCATGCCAAACTGCCATTCAAAGCGGAACCAGATATAAATCAGCACGGCTCCNATGGCGAGAACAACCGCCATAATACCATCCGAAATCAATTCATCAGACACCGTTGANCCCACGGTTTCCGTNCGCCGATAGCTTATTTCACCGTCNATAACCCTGGAGAGTATTTCNCGAACCTGCTCCACAACCTGATCAACGGTAAGACCTTCCTGATGCTCTANCCGGATCAGTACATCATTGGGCGCNCCAAATTCCTGTACNTTGACATCGCCCATATTCAAGCTCGACATGGCGGAACGGATTGCGCCGATATCTGCCGGGCCTTCCGTGCCAATCTCGATCATGATCCCGCCTTCGAAATCAATGCCGTAATTTAATCCCTTGGTGAAATAAAGCCCAAAAGAGGCCACAATCATTACCAAAGACAGCACATAGGCCATTTTGCGGTAATCAATGAATCTAACGTTGGTATTTACTGGAACCAGTTTTAATAACATCTTATAGGCCCCTTATATCTTCAATGTGGTTGGGCGTTTTCGAACGGCCCAAGCGGAAATTATCATACGCGACAGACTAACCGCCGTAAACATGGATGTAGCAATCCCGATGGCCAGCGTCACTGCAAAGCCCTTGATCGGCCCGGAGCCGAATTGGAACAGGATGATGGCCGCAATAAACGTCGTTACATTGGCATCAACAATAGTACCAAAGGCCTTATCATAGCCCGCATCCAATGCGGCCAATGCTTTTTTACCATTGCGAAATTCTTCTCTCACCCTCTCGAATATCAACACATTGGCATCAACGGCCATGCCCACGGTCAACACAATCCCGGCAACCCCCGGCATGGTTAACGTCGCTCCAAGTGTTGAGAGCAATCCAAAAATCATGCCTATATTTATGATCAGAGCAAAATTGGCCACCATGCCAAACATGCCGTAACTCAATACGATGTAAACCATCACGGCCAAAAGCCCGATGATGGCGGCAATTTTTCCGGCCTCGATGTTATCAGACCCCAAATCAGGCCCAACCGTTCTTTCCTCAACCACCGTCAGACGCGCAGGCAAAGCTCCCGCCCGCAGTAAAAGGCCCAGTTCGCTGGCACTTTCAACCGTGAAATTTCCGGTGATAATCCCGGAGCCGCCCAAAATTGGCGACTGAATATTTGGCGCACTGATGACAACCCCGTCCAGCACAATGGCAAACTGACGATTAACATTCTTGCGGGTCACATCGGCAAATTTCTTGCCGCCGATACGGTCAAAGCGGAAGCTGACCACCGGGCGGTTATCCTGATCATAGCCCAAACCGGCATCAACCAGATTCTCACCGGTGAGAATTTTCCGTTTGCTGACGACTATGCTTTCCGGCAATCCGGGGCGGCGTTCGCTTTCGGCCATGGGGAAACGTTGATAGCCCGGCGGAACTCTGTCACCAACACCGACAGCAGAATTTACCAACTGAAACGATAGCTTGGCGGTTTTGCCAATCAACATTTTCAGCCTTTGCGGATCGTCAAAACCGGGAACCTGAACTAAGATACGGCCAACGCCCTGTTTCTGGATCGTTGGTTCCGTGGTGCCCATGCCATCAATACGACGTCTGATGACCTCAATGGATTGGGTGATCACATCATTGCCGCGCAGGATCAGGCCTTCTTCGGTCAATTTGACCACGATGACACCGCCCTCGACAACTTCATATTCAATGTCCGGCACCCCGGCCCCCGTCAGGGATGAACCGAGCATTACAACCGCATCCCCGATCACGTCCAGCGCTTTTTCAGTCTGGCTTTTATCGGTCAGATTAATATGTATGCTGTTGTTGCGGAATGAGCTGCGCAGGACAATTTTTTCCGCCCTGAGCGCATCCCGGATATCGCCCCGTTTACTTTCCAGTTTTTCTTTTCTCACCTCCGTCAGATCGACCTCCATCAACAGATGGACACCGCCCTGCAAATCAAGACCCAATGTCACCTGACTATGGGGCAAAAAATCCGGGTAATTTTTAAGCTGGTCATCACTGAGGAAATTCGGCACAGCCATAAGAATGCCCATAAAGGACAACAGGCTGATCAAAATGACCTTCCAACGGGGGAAATTTAACATGGCTTTTCCGGTTATTTCTTGTCAGTGGTATCGTTGGCCGGGGCCGGTTTACCTACGACTGTTGAAATGGTTGACCGGATGATTTTGACTTTCACACCGGAGGCGATTTCAAGCTCGACTTCATTATCGTCGATCACTTTGGAGACCTTGGCAACAATACCGCCGGAAGTAATGACATTATCGCCGCGACGCAATGCGGAAATCATGGATTTATGCTCTTTAGCCCGTTTTTGTTGTGGACGGATCATCAGGAAATAAAACACACCGATGATAAGAACGAAGGGCAGGAACTGCATGATGACATTCTCGCCACCGGGGGCGCCTGCTGCTTGGGCAAAAGCTTCTGATATAAACATTAATTTTTTCCTCTAAAACACATGAATGCGGCACTATACAGGCCACAGTTTTTTTTCAACGTCCCATATTCGTGAACCTTAATGGCATATAGTCAGGATAAGTCATAAAAACAAGACACTATCTGTTTATTATCGGCTTTTCATGTGGTAAGGAAATAAGAATGATAGAAAATATGACCGACGACAGCCTGAAACGCATTGCAGAAGCATTGGAAAGACTGGCCCCATCCGAAAGAAATCTCCCTAGCCTTGAAGGTGCCGATGCCTTTGTCTGGGCGGTTGGCCCGGACCGCCTGATTCCGATCACGACGGTAAGTTATGTTGACCTTGCCCTGCTCAGAGGAATCGATCATGTACGGGATATCCTGATCCGTAATACCCAACAGTTTGCCGATGGTTTTCCGGCCAATAATGCGCTGCTTTGGGGATCGCGTGGTATGGGTAAAAGTTCTCTGGTTAAATCCATCCATGCGACAATTCGCACAAAAGCCAAGGCGCCATTGGCTCTGATTGAAATCCACAGGGAAGATATTCCTACCCTGCCCCGGCTTCTGGACTGTATCCGCACCACAGACCGGCGGGTTATTCTCTTCTGTGACGATCTGTCC
>JAESPY010000116.1 GCA_016765435.1 Emcibacter sp. | reverse complement strand
CTTAAACTCTAAATTGGAGATACAAAAATGAAAATATTAACTACTAAACAGCACAACGGTGTAACAAGTATTGAGATTGACGGCATGTGGACTCCGATCACGCTTGAGATTGCTAATAGCATTTACCTTGACGATATAAACAGTGAGTCTTTGGCCACGGTTTATAACAGCTTGCATCAATTTACCAGTGCGGGACTTCTTCGGGAAGTCGTGGTGGATTCGGGCCGGACGTATTTTGATACCAATACCACAGAGCATCACCATTATTTTATGGAAAAAGAAGGCTGCTTGAAAGATATCCCGGCGGGTGAGATAAATTTTGACCTGTTGCCGGATGTGCCAACGGGCAAGAAATTTTCCCGGGTGGAAGTCATCATCCATGTGGCAGACGATGTTTAATCGCTCTGTTTAACCATGCCGTTTAATCATTCTGTTTAAGAGGGTGCTTAACGGGATATTTAATCCAGTATTTCCCCTTCCAGCGTTCCCCAGAAGTCGGGCTGTTCCAGCCATCCTTTAAAGCCATTGACATCCATTTCACACCAGCCTTTCTGGCATTGGTGAATTTTGCCGATCACGCCGGATTCGGCGATGACCGCTGTTGGTTGGTCAGCATTCGGTTTTTTCAGGAGGTTTTGTTGTTCGGCGATAATAAGCCCGGTTCGCTTGCTGGAGAGCAGCGGCCCCCATATCCAGCCACTGGCCCCTTCTGAATCAACTATTTTACGCCAATCTTTATATTCCGCGATAACCTTGACGGGCAGGCCCGCTTTTTTAAATACCCATATGATGGGATATTTTCCATTGGGTCCGGTTCTGACATTGACGGTATTCTTAGCCAGAGAGACATATCTGGGCACCAGATAACCGCTTTTACCCACAGTGGTTTTTTCCTTGGCCATCGCGGGAAAATGCGGCAGGGCCAGAATCAGCAAGCTGATCATTCCATATATGATGCGCCGTGGGCCCATTCTATTGTTTCTCCGAGGTAAACAATGGCTGTTTATTGATTGAGATGTTTGAATCTGTTGGTTACTTCTGCTAGACATGATAATGGAAGAGGGGGCGACCACAAGCCTTTTTATATGTTCAACGATATTATAACCCGGAGTTTTGAATGACGTCAAAGAAGCCACTGGTAATCGTCACAAGAAAATTACCTGACATTATTGAAACGCGGATGATGGAATTGTTTAATGTCCGTCTTAATCTGGACGATCATGCCTTCAGCGCGACCGAAATGGTAGAAGCGTTGAAAGAAGCGGACGTACTGGTGCCCACCGTGACGGACCGACTGGATGCAAGAGTTTTATCGCAGGCCGGACCGGATTTGAAATTGATTGCCAATTACGGCGCGGGCGTGGATCATATTGATCTGGCCTCTGCCCGTCAGCGCAATATTACGGTGACCAATACGCCGGGTGTCCTGACAGAGGATACCGCCGATATGACACTGGCCTTATTGCTTGCTGTACCGCGCCGCCTGATTGAAGGCGAACGGTTGTTGCGGAGCGGGGAGTGGGCCGGATGGTCGCCAACCGGTTTGCGGGGATCACGTATTTGGGGAAAACGNTCTGGGNATTATCGGNATGGGCCGGATNGGACAGGCGGTTGCCCGTCGGGCCAAGGCTTTTGGTTTGTCTATTCATTANCATAACCGCCACCGGATTGCGACGGACGTGGAAGAGGAACTGGAGGCAACATATTGGGAAAGTCTGGATCAGATGTTGGCCCGGATGGATATTATTTCCGTTAACTGTCCCCATACCCCTGCCACATATCATCTGTTGTCGGCACGGCGTTTGAAGTTGATGCAGAAACATGCCTTTGTCATTAACACATCGCGCGGCGAAGTGATTGATGAGAGTGCNCTGATTCGTATGCTGGTTGCCGGTGAATTGGCCGGGGCCGGATTGGATGTGTTTGNAAATGAACCAGCGGTCAATCCAAAGCTTCTGGAAATGCCCAATGTGGTGGCTTTGCCTCATATGGGATCGGCAACGACAGAGGGCCGCAACGACATGGGCGAAAAAGTCCTGATCAACATCAAGACCTTTACCGATGGCCATAACCCGCCGGACCGGGTGTTGGAAGACTGGATGTAATCAAACGGTTTAGGCTGAGTCGGCTGNATTACAAGCCGGACAGCCGGGGTCTTTGGGCAGTTTTATGGTGCGGCTGGTGGCGCTGAGCGCATCGTAAAGCACCAGTTTTCCCGCCAAACTTTCGCCAAGCTCCAGTAATTCTTTTAAAATTTCAACCGCTTGCATGGTGCCGAGAATTCCAGCCACGGCACCCAATATGCCGGCCTCCGCACAATTGCCTACATCACCGGGATCGTCGGGGATGAAACAACGGTAACAGGGCTTGTCCGACTGGTAGCCCTTAAAAGTGCTGATCTGGCCATCAAATTGACTGAGGGCGGCCGATACAAAGGGCTTTTTTAGGTCCAGACAGGCATCATTTACCACAAACCGGGTCGCAAAATTATCACAACCATCGGCGACAATATCATAGTCGGCAATGATTTCTTTAGCATTTTCCGGGGACAACCGTTTCGGTATGGCAATGATATTCACATCCGGGTTAATCCGTCCAATCATATCCTGCGCACTGCTGGTTTTCAGGTTGCCGATCTGGTCTGTGGTATGAATGATTTGTCTTTGTAGATTGCTTAAATCCACCACATCATCGTCCATGACACCGATAGTGCCAACCCCGGCGGCGGCCAGATACAGGATCAGCGGACTGCCCAGTCCCCCGGCTCCGATCACCAGAACCCGGGCCGACAGCAATTTCTGCTGTCCGGCCCCGCCGACTTGTTTCAGGATGATATGACGGGCATATCGGTCAAGCTGGTTGTCACTAAGCGCCATTGGTACGACTACTGTCATTGGTATTGGCACTATCATTGGCACTGTCGTCGTTATCGTCACTGTCATTGGCAATATCGACAGATATTTCCACATCTTCATAATCGGCGGGCAGGATAACGATAATATCGCCGTCCACAACGCTCAAATCATTGGGGTTGGTAATTTCTTCGCCATTGCGTAAAACGGCAAATTCCGAAAGACCGACGGCGCGGGCCTCGGCCAATATCCGTTCAATGGTCAGCTCGGCGATGGCAACGGTGCTTTCAGCCCCCTGCACCCGCAAAATTACGTTGCCCATGATTTAAAGCCCGTCAAACATAGGGGTGGAGAGATAACGTTCCGCGAAAGACGGGATAATGACGACAATTGTCTTGCCCTTCATATCGTCCCGTCCGGCAAGTTCCAGCGCAGCGGCCACGGCGGCCCCCGATGATATGCCCACGGGAATGCCTTCATTCCTGGCGATCAGGCGGGCGGTTTCGAAAGAGGTTTCATTGCCGATGGTCAGCACTTCATCCACAAATTCAGTGGCGAGAATATCGGGGATGAACCCTGCGCCAATGCCCTGAATTTTATGAGGGCCGGGTTGCCCGCCGGACAGAATAGGGCTGTCTTCCGGTTCGACAGCGACGAAATAGATACTATCTTTTTTGGCTTTCAGGGCGCGGGCCAATCCGGTGATGGTACCGCCAGTTCCGACACCAGATACAATGACATCTACTTGACCATCCGTATCATTCCAGATTTCTCTGGCGGTGGTGATTTCGTGAATTGCCGGATTGGCGGGGTTGGCGAATTGTTGCGGCATGACCGCATTATCGGAGGCATCGACCATTTCTTGCGCCCGGGCAATGGCGCCTTTCATGCCCAGTTCTGCGGGGCTGAGTTCGAGGTCCGCGCCTAGAATCAGCAACATTTTACGCCGTTCTATGGACATACTTTCCGGCATCACCAATGTCAGATCATAGCCCTTGGCCGCACAGACAAAGGCCAGCGCGATTCCGGTGTTGCCCGATGTTGGCTCAATAATCCGGGTGCCTTCTTTGATTTTACCCTGTTTTTCCAGATCGGCAATCATGGCCGCGCCGATTCGATCCTTGACCGAGGATAGCGGATTAAAGAATTCCAGCTTTAACAGGATTTCTGCGTCAAGGTCACGGCCCAGTCGGTTCATTCTGACCAAAGGGGTATTGCCCATTGTTTCAATGATATTATCGTAAATTTTGCCACGGCCTTCAGTGCCGGTTTCTGTTACGGTCATGTTATGTCTCCTGTGGTTACCAATTAAATATTAAATGTAAAATTCTTTGCGGAATCGGTCTCGACCCCTTCGCTCATGGCCTGCTGACAGAGGTCCTGCAGGGTAATATTATCAAGCTTATCGACGATGCTACTGTTCAGGCTTTTGATGAGGGGATTGATTACTTTTATGCCTAACGGCGAGCTGGATAAAGCCTCTTCCCGATCTTTTTTTGTATCCATGTTATTGACCACACGCACAATTTCGCCCACAGAAACCCGTCGTCTTTCCCGCGCCAGATTATACCCGCCTTTGGGGCCTCTGACCCCTT
Source organism: Emcibacter sp. (assembly GCA_016765435.1). GTDB lineage: Bacteria > Pseudomonadota > Alphaproteobacteria > Sphingomonadales > Emcibacteraceae > Paremcibacter. Next base: position 1,356 of record JAESPY010000116.1, on the reverse strand, counting down.
TTAATATGCCTGCGCGGACAAGCTGTTGCATGACTTGTTCCAGATAGCGCTGGGGAATTTCTTGTCGCCGGGTGATGTCACGGGATTGCACCGGTCCGGTCCGGCCATTATAGGCCACGTCAACCACGGCCTCTAAGGCATAAATCATTTTTTTAGTTAAACGAAACATCTGATTTCTCTTTAAAAAGTTAACTCTGTGTCCCCGTGGAGCCAAAGCCCCCGGCACCGCGTGCGGTTTCATCCAGATTATCCCGAACATTCCAAGTGATTTGGGTGACAGGGGCGATGATCATCTGAGCGATACGCATGCCGCGGTTGATGATAAAATCCTCTGTGCCGTGATTGATCAGGATCACCTTCACTTCACCCCGGTAATCCGCATCAATAGTGCCGGGGCTATTGAGAACGGTGACGCCGTTTTTCCAGGCCAGACCGGAACGGGGCCGAACCTGTGCCTCAAAGCCATCAGGTAACGCCATGGCAAAGCCGGTCGGCACCAAAAGTCGCTTGCCCGGTTCAAGGACCATAGTATCGCCGTCAGTCAAGGCCGCCATAAGGTCCATCCCGGCACTGTTGGCTGTTTCGTAATTCGGCTTTTTCAGCCCTTCGCCGTGGGGCAATTGTTGGAAAGCGACAGTCGTCATATATTCATCCTGATTTTGTAAAATGATCTTCTATTTTTTGAGCGAGTTGTTCGGCGATTTGATCCTTGGGGGCTTGATCCCAATCTTCCCGGCCTTCTGCGGTGATCAGTGTGACCTTGTTATGATCCCCGCCCATGACGGATTTTCCGTCAATGGTAGAGACATCATTGGCGACAATCCAGTCACAACCTTTTTTGTTCAGCTTGGCTTCGGCATGGGCCGATATATTTTCCGTTTCGGCGGCGAAACCAATAACAAGGGAGGGTCTGTTCGGGGTTGCAGCGGAAAGTGTTTTTAAAATATCCGGGTTTTCCGTAAGCTCCAGAGAAGGGAGGGTGCCGTCCTGTTTCTTGATTTTTTGGGGGGCTGCCGTAGAAACCCGCCAATCGGCCACAGCGGCGACACAGATGGCCACATCCGCGGGCAGGGTATTCTGACAGGCGGTGAGCATTTCCAAAGCTGATTCGATATTTATCACCGTGACCCCTTCTGGTGGGGCAAGATTGGTTGGCCCGGAAACAAGGCTGACCCGTGCGCCCTTTGAGGCCAGAGCACGGGCGATGGCATATCCCTGTTTTCCAGATGACCTGTTGGCAATATAGCGCACCGGATCAATGGCCTCATAAGTGGGGCCAGCGGTAATCAGGATATGTTTGTCTTTCAACGGTCCGGCGGGGGCAAAGAATTTTTCCAGCGTGGCGACCATATGATC
>JAESPY010000115.1 GCA_016765435.1 Emcibacter sp. | reverse complement strand
ATCCAACGCCTATTGGGGCGGATATTCAGGTGGCGGTGGGCGATGAGCGTATGAAACGCTGGATGCCGATCCGGGACGCCCTTGATACCGGAGCCAATGTGGTTGTCGGGTCTGATTGGTCTGTGGTGCCCTCTGTCAATCCGTGGCTGGCTATGGAAACATTGGTCACCCGTCAGAAGCCGGGCGGCAGCACAGAAATTCTTGGTGCACAGGAACGTATCTCTCTGACGGAAGCTTTCCGGGTTTTCACGGACAATGCGGCCCGCCTGATGGGGCATCGTGATCTGGTCGGGGCCATTGAGGTCGGGCTGCATGCGGACCTGATCATCACCGCGACAAACCCCTTCACCATGCCGATTACCGAACTGCATGACATGAAAGTCAAGATGACCTTCATTGATGGCGAAAAGGTTTATGATGCGGCCTCACCGCCGCCCCTGACCGCCAACTAGAGCAATGTCAGCTCTATTGACCGTTGAGAACCGCTTCGCCTCTTTCCAACAGGGAAGTGAAAGAAGCGCTGTCAATATTCGCACCACAAATAATCAACCCGACCCGCAGGCCGGATAACCGCGCAGACAATGGCCCCATCGCCCCGGCAAGAGCCGCCGCCGCAGCAGGTTCCACCGCCAGTTTCAGATCATAAAATAAAACAGCGGCAGCGGCGGCAATTTCGTCATCCGAAACCGTGACAAGCTCATCAATATACTGTCGGCAAATGGAAAAAGCGTAGGGGGTCGTCATGGGCGGCGACAGGCTGTCAGCAATGGTCGACATATGATCCAGCACACTTGGTTCACCCTTGGCAAAACTTAACGCCATAACAGCGGAGCCTTCCGGCTCCACCCCGAAAACAAGACAATTCGGATTCATCTGCTTAACCGCAGCGGCAACCCCGCTGGCAAGGCCACCGCCGCCAACAGCAACAATCACCGCGTCAAGCGCCGGGTCCTGCTCCATGAATTCCAGTCCGATACCACCGGTTCCCTCTGTCACCGCATAGCCCTCAAAAGGATGGATGAAGGCCCGGCCCTCTGTCCGTTCAATCTCCCGAACCCGGTCAAAAGCCGCCTGTCCCGGCGGGGCAAACACGACCTCTGCCCCATAAGATTTCGCCCGCTCAATGCGATAAGGGTTTGCCGTATCCTGCATGACGACCTTGGCATCTGACCCCAGAACGGACGCGGCATAAGCCACCGCAACCGCATGATTTCCGGCACTCACCGCCGTAACCTTCCGGGCCTTCTCCTTAAGCTTCATGATGCTATTGATGGCCCCACGGGCCTTGAACGTTCCGCTATGCTGGAATAATTCCAGCTTGGCGACAAATTCGCAATCCACCCGACTTTGCAGATGTCGGGATTGAAACGCCACAATCGGCGTCCGCTTAATATAGGGCGACAAGCGCAGACCCGCCGCACGAATGGCGTCAAGGGATGGTGCCTTTTCTGTCATCACAGTGTCCTCTGCCGCCAAGGGAGGATAGTCAGGTCTTTACCGCGACCTTGATTTCGCTGGGCGGCCTTTACGTTGATTACCGCCGGAATTTCCACCCCCTGCGTTGCCGCCGCTGGATTTGGGTTGGTTCACGCGGCGATTGGGTTTGTGTTTGCCGGAATTAAAACGCCGTTTTGGCGCGCCTTTCCGGGCTCCGCCCCGTCCGTCACTTCTGGAATCTTCGTCGTCGTCACCACCAAGAGGAGCCCCTTCGACCCCCTCATAATGATAGGGATGCTCCACCATCAGGGGGATTTTCTGACGAATTATTTTTTCAATATCCCGCAAATAACCGCGCTCTTCATGATCGCAAAAAGACAATGATATTCCGGTCGCCCCGGCCCGTGCCGTACGGCCAATACGGTGAACATAGCTTTCCGGCTCATTGGGAAGATCGAAATTGATCACATGAGTCACCCCATCCACATCAATGCCCCGTGCCGCCACATCCGTCGCCACAAGCGCCCGGATTCCACCGGACCGAAATTCATTAAGCGCTTTCTGACGGGCGTTCTGTGACTTGTTGCCATGAATAGCCCCGGAAGAAATGCCCAATTTTTCAAGATGCTTTGCCACCCGGTTGGCCCCATGTTTGGTCCGGGTAAAGACAAGCACCCGCTTGATGGCTTCATCTTTTAACATATGAGCCAACAACGCCCGCTTACGGGTCTTTGGCACCATCAGCACATGCTGCTCAACCTTTTCCGCCGTTGTAGAGCCGGGTGCGACTTCAATCCGTTTCGGCTTATNTAATATGCTGTTGGCCAGNTTTTCCACACTGGAAGGCATGGTGGCGGAAAAGAATANCGTCTGACGTTTTTTCGGCAAATAGGCGATGATCTTCTGAATATCGCGAATGAAGCCCATATCGAGCATCCGGTCTGCTTCATCAAGCACCAGATGTTCAACCTGTCCCAAATTAATATGACGNTGATTGGTCAGNTCAAGCAANCGGCCCGGTGTGGCAATCAGAATATCNACCCCCGGNAGCATGGANTTAATTTGNGGTTTGGAAGAGGCCCCGCCATAAACCAATGCAATNCGCAAATGCAGATATTTGGCATAATTACGAATATTNTCNGCAATCTGAACCGCCAGTTCACGGGTNGGTGCCAAAATCAGNGAACGCGCCACCTTTGGCTGGCGCTTGCCCTCACCTTTAAGCAGCATCTGAATGATCGGCAGGGAAAATCCCGCTGTTTTACCCGTCCCCGTCTGAGCAACTGCAATCAGGTCATTNCCCTCCAAAACNGTNGGGATCGCCTGCGCCTGGATGGGTGTCATCGTCTCATAGCCCCCCTCTGCCACAGCACGAAGAAGAGCATCCCGAAGACCGAGTTCCGCAAATTTAGTCATTATGTTTATTTTCCAGTTATCAGAAGGCGACTTATATNAGGGTCACGACCTATCATCCGCCAATGNTTAAGTCAATCAAACATAATNGAGACNCGCCATAAAACCAAGNNTTATNNCCCNNGNNCAAGAAAAAATCTTNCCTCTGGTTTNAGAGATGTCTATAGTCAGTNTNAATNCCGNTGNCAGNTNNGTCATCGGATAGNACGACCAGATAGGGTAGGATTTATGGGTTTGCGACCTGANACATTNATCGTGGTTATATTNTTAACCATGCTGACGGCCCTCGGGCCCATTACAACGGATTTATATCTGCCGGCCCTNCCCACNATTCANGCTTACTTCCAGACNGATGTCCCAACCGTGCAGCTNACCCTCAGCATNTATATGGGGGTTTTTGCCNTATNCCAGCTTTTTTACGGCCCCTTGTCCGANCGTTTTGGCCGCAANCCGATCATTNTGATTGGNACATTNATATATCTTGCGGGATCTNTCGTCTGTTTTCTGGCNCCCGAAATAGAAATTCTGATNGCGGGNCGNGTCTTACAAGCCCTNGGNGGTTGTGCCGGTGCNGTACTGGCCCGGAGCATGGTCCGCGATATATACGGACAGGCCCGTTCGGCCAANGTCNTNTCCTATATGGCNTCTGCCATGGCCATCGCCCCGGCATTGGGACCCGTCATCGGCGGTTATTTGACAATCATCTATGGCTGGCAGGCCAGTTTTGCCATGCTNATCNCCTTTGGNGTCATATGTATNCTTGGCATCCTCTTTATATTACAGGAAACCAATCCCCATAAAGACCCCCATGCCATCCACCCAAAACAAACACTGCGAAATTTTTCCAGCCTGTTGAAAGACCGCAACTACCGTGGCTACCTGCTGATCGTCGCCTTCAGTTACAGCGGTCTTTTCGCCTTTATCTCCGGCTCCTCTTTTATCTTCATCAAAACATTTGGCCTGAGCGCGGACCAGTTTGGCTATTGTTTTGCCACCTCCGTTCTAGGATATATGGCCGGGACACAAATCGGAGGCCGCGTTGTCGGCGCAGTTGGTATTGCCCGCATTGTCGGGGCGGGTAGTCTGTTATGTGCCGTTGGCGGTATTTTAATGCTGATAATCGCTCTGATACCCCTTAATTATGTGGCGGCTATTCTGGTGCCAATGGTGCTCTATATGATCGGCTTGGGCATGGCTTTTCCCTCGGCACTGGCGGGGTTGATTGGTCCGTTCCCCAAAATGGTCGGGGCCGCGTCTTCTCTGGCCGGATTTGTCCAAAATATTTTTGCAGCCTTCGTCGGCCTTATGGTTGCCCACAGCTTCAACATGACACCGCTTCCCATGGCCGTTGCCATTTGCCTGATGGGGATGGCCACATGGGCCAGTCACCGTCTTCTGATTGCCAAAAACCTGTAATCAGGGGCCATCCCTGCGGTTATAAAATAAGTTTTAGAGGTTACGTATGAATATTTCCACCCGTATATTCTTTATCTTTTTAATTATCTTCAGCCTGCTCAGTGCTATCGTCATTTCAATGGGACAGCTGGCCAATAGCCGAAAGCAATCTACCGAACTTATTTTACAGCAATATCAATATCACACGCTGGCGGATCATCTTCAGAAGAAAACCGATGACCTGACCAATATGGCCCGAACCTATGTCATGACCGGGGATGTAAAATACAAACAATATTACAACGATATCTTGGCCATTCAGGAAGGCAAATCAGCCCATCCGGAAGAATATAAAAAATCTTATTGGGGTTTTGATGAGGCCATTCACGGGTCTTTGGTTCCCCTTGACAGTCTCATGAATAACACCAGCTTAACACGTGAAGAATTGCTCATATTGAAACAGGTCATAAAATACGCCAAAGACCTGAGTAAAATGGAAAAAATAGCCTTTGGAGCCCTAGAAGGGCGTTTTCCCGATGCCACGGGTCAACGCATCCTTTATGGAGATCCTGCCCCTGCCCTTGCCCGAGAAACGCTTTATAACAAGCAATATCTTGAAGCCAAAGCGAAAATCAGCCTGCCCATCCGGGAATTCAATGACCTTATCACCGAACGTATTGACAATGAAACGGCGGCAAAAAGAAAAAAGGGTGAACTATACTGGACCATCAGTTTCGTTCTGGTTGTCATAACCATCCTCTTTTCCATGGTGGCTTTTTTCTATTTCAAGAGCCGGGTCATCACCCCCATCGTGTCCTTGTCAAACATCGCTCAGCGGATTCTATCCGGCGAATTGAGGGAACGGGCCATTGTCAAATCCCGCGACGAAATTGGCGATCTGAACGATGCCTTTAACAAAATGATCGAGGCCAGAATTCAGATCGAATTTAAACTGAAAAATAACGAACAAAGCCTCCGAACAACCCTGAATTCCATCGGCGACGCTCTGATAGCCACAGATGTCTATGGCTGTATCACCCGCATGAACCCCATAGCTGAAAAACTAACCGGCTGGAACATGGATGAGGCCAGGGGGAAAGCCCTGATCGAAGTTTTTCATATTATCAATGCCACCACCAGAAAAATTGCCGTCAACCCGGCCAACAAAGCTTTGGGAAGCGGTAAGGTCGTCGAGCTTGCCAGCCATACCGTTCTGATCTCAAAAGATGGCAACGAGCATCAGATTGCAGATTCAGCAGCCCCCATTCGGGATGATGACGGCGATGTTACCGGTGTGGTTCTGGTCTTTCGTGATATCACGGCGGCACATGCCGTTCAGGAAGAACTGCACAAAAGTAAAGAACGCTTTCAAAGACTGTTCGAAAATGCGGAAGTTTCCATCTGGAACGAAGATATGTCGGAGCTTCTGACATATATGAACAGTTTGAGAGAAAAAGGAGTAACGGATCTTCAACAATATTTGACGGACAATCCACTGACAGCCTGGGACATGACAGGCATGATCAAAATTATTCAGGTCAACAAGGCGACCCTGAAGCTATTTGGAGCCAAGAGCGGCGATACGATCATCACCGAAATCAATAAAACGTTTGGACCAAATTCAATCAAAACTTTTATTGAGGAATTATGTGCAATTTGGGACAGAAAGAAAGTTTACCGTAGCGAGGCAGATTTCCAAACACTATCAGGGACCACCATAAATACAATTATCTCTTTTCAAATACCGGAGAAGGATGAGGACTTTAAAAGCATCCCGGTCAGCATCATCGATGTCACAGAGTTAAAGGCATCTGAAATTGCCCGCAAAGAGAGCGAGGAACGCCTGTCCCTGCATCAGGAAAGCTCTCCGCTCGGGGTTATTTCATGGAATAAGGATATGACCTGTACCCAATGGAATCCTGCCGCCGAAAAAATATTTGGCTATACCGAAGAAGAAGTATTGGGACACCACGGCATCGGCATACTGGTAGCCAAAGAATTCAGACATGAATTGTCCAAACTTGCCATAAAAATGATGAATAAAACTGCAAGCACACATAATATCAACAGAAATTTGACCAAAGATGGCCGAACCATTGTCTGTGAATGGTTTAACACCCCCTTAATAGATAAGGACGGAACCCCCATTGGCATCATCTCCATGGTACAGGACATCACCAAACATAAACAGATTGAAAATGAATTACGCATATTGTCAAGAGCCGTGGAACAAAGTCCGGCCTCCATCGTTATCACAGATACCGACGGGGCCATCGAATATGTCAATCCAAAATTTGAGGAAAATACAGGCTATTCCGCCAAAGAAATTATCGGCAAAAACCCCCGTTTCATGAAATCCGGGCATACCTCGAAAGAGGAATATGCGGCCCTCTGGGAGACAATCACGTCCGGTAAGAAATGGCATGGTGAATTCCATAACAAGCGAAAAGATGGCAGTCTTTTCTGGGAACTTACCTCCATTTCGCCCATCACAGACAAGGAAGGAACCACCACACATTTTCTGGCAATCCGGGAAGATATTACCGAACGCAAACAAATTGAAGAACATTTGCGCAGGTCCCAGAAAATGGAAGCGGTCGGTGAATTAGCCGGTGGCATTGCCCATGATTTCAACAATTTGCTCGGCGTCATCATTGGCAACCTTGACCTTATGAAACGCAAGGTCGAGGGCAATAGCAAGCTGCAAAAACAGCTTGAAAAAGCGCAGAATGCCGCACTTAGAGGGTCGTCCCTCACCCGCCGCCTGCTCAATTTCGCACACCAGAGACCAGAAGTCGGCAGCCCGGCAAATATCAATAAAATCATCAAAAGCCTGAAAGATCTGGTGGGCAAATCACTCACCCGTAAAATAAAGCTAGAGGCCAGCCTAGCCGATGACTTGTGGATGGTCGAGCTGAACGCCGGTGATTTTGAAGATATGCTCATAAATCTTTCCCTTAATGCCCGCGACGCCATGCCAAACGGGGGACGGCTGATCGTTGAAACACGCAATAAAGTCATAGATCGAACCAATTCCGAATATGAGAAAAAGATCCCACCGGGGGAATATGTGGAACTTACCATCAGCGACACGGGCAGCGGCATACCAAAGAATATCACCGCAAAAATCTTTGACCCCTTCTTCACAACAAAAGACAAAGACAAAGGCACGGGTCTGGGGCTGGCCATGGTCTATGGCTTCATTCAGAGAACCAAAGGCCATATTTCCGTTTATTCCGAAGAAGGGATCGGAACCACATTCAAAATTTACCTGCCCCGGTCGCAGAGCATGGCAGAACGTATGCCCCCCCCCGTTATCACGAATAAAATCCTGCCGACGGGCACTGAGCGCATCCTGATCGTTGATGATGAGGAAGAACTCACCTATATCGCCAGCAGTATTTTAAAAAAATTAGGCTATACAACCATTTGTGCCTATAATGCGGACGAAGCCCTTAAGGTTCTTGAAAACACCACTATTGACCTCCTGTTTTCAGATATTGTCATGGCAGGATCTCTCAATGGTTTTGATTTGGCACAAACCGCTATTAACACCCATCCGAAACTGAAGATCTTATTAACTTCAGGCTTTGCTGGCAAAGTGCAGGACTCCGAAGAAATGGGGAAATGGGGAAAGAGAATAATTGCAAAACCCTACCGGAACAGTGAACTTGCCAACCGCATTCGGGAAACATTGGATGAAAAGGATTAGGGCATGACCGGCTTAAAACTTTTAGTTGTTGATGATGAAACCGATTTTGCCGCTTTCGTCGCAGAAGTGGCCACGGATATGGACTTCAAAGTCCAGTCCACAGACAACCCCAAAGAATTTACCCTTCTCTATACCGCCGATATCAATATTATCGTCCTCGACTTATTCATGCCCGGCATTGATGGCATTGAATTGCTGCCTTTCCTGAATAAAAATAAGAGCCGGGCTTCCATTATATTCATGAGCGGCAAAGACCAATATGTCCTGCAAGCCGCCCGAAAACTTGCCTTGGAACAGGGAATGACGGTCCTTGGCATACTTCAAAAACCCTTTCGCGCAGACGAACTTGAAAACATACTGAACAAATATGTCCCGCAATCTGTTCCCCAAAGTGATAACCAGAATGACCAGCCCTCACTGGACGAATTACGGCAAGCTGTGGGACGGCAGGAAATGCGTCTTGTTTACCAACCACAAATTAATATGGCCAATAATAAGGTCATGGGTTTCGAGGCTCTTCTGAGATGGCACCATCCCACCAAAGGGGAAATACCTCCCAACTATTTCATTCCCCTTGCCGAAAAGAACGGCCTGATCTCTGACCTAAGTGATTATGTGGCGAAAACCGCCATCCAACAATTGGGGACATGGACCGATCACGGATATGATTTCCGAATATCGATAAATTTTTCCCCAAAAATACTGGATGATCTGGACATGCCGGAGAAACTGGCCCAATGCGCCAGAGATTTAAATGCCGATATCTCCAAAATCATGATCGAAGTCACCGAAACCGCCCTAATGTCGGATGTGGCCCAATATATGGACATCCTCGCCCGTATGCGCATGAAGGGATTTCGTCTTGCCATTGATGATTTCGGGACCGGGTTTTCTTCTCTCCAGCAGCTCGTCCGCGCCCCCTTCTCTGAACTTAAAATTGATCAGGTCTTTGTCCGAAGAATGGATACGGACAAAGATTGCCGTACCATTGTGGAAATATCGATTCTACTGGCCCATAAAATGGGCATGAATGTCATTGCAGAGGGCATTGAAAATGAAGCGGTCTGGAATATTCTCCGTGACCTTGGTTGTGACGAAGGACAGGGCTACTGGATGAGCAAACCACTATCAGCAGAGGAGATACCCCTCTGGCTGACAAAGTGGTCCGTGGAATAGAGCTGCAAAAAAATAAAATTTTCCCACTAGAATCAACGCCTTTCTCACATTATTATGGGAATAAAGGTACGCCGTAGCATACCGCACTTGCGGCTAAATCCGCTCTCTAATATCCCCACAGCCCCTCAATAACGATCTTTAACCCCATGGAAATCGGATTTCAGCAACAATTTCAAAATATTAGATTGATTTTTTACTGCATCTAACATAAAAGCATATATTGAGTTACGTTGATTCTCCTATTTGAGGATGTAAATTAGAATCTCACACAGGGCCTCTTTTGAGGTGTTGGACCGCATAACATGGTTCTTCATGTCTGTTTCTAGAGCTTCAATTACCGGACTTATACGAACTCTTGAACACCCCGATATTTTCGGGAAATATTATATACAGACACTAAGGAAGCTTAAAAAAATGGCAACTGGTACAGTTAAATGGTTTAACACCAATAAAGGATATGGATTTATCGCACCGGACGATGGCGGCAAAGACGTATTTGTGCATATTACAGAACTAGAAAAATCCGGCATTCGTCAATTAGACGACGGACAAAAAGTAAGCTACGAAGTAGCTGAAAACAGAGGCAAAGAAGCAGCGGCGAGCATTCAGCTAGCTGACTAAGACTTCGGTCTTTTTGCACCTCTACCCTCTTAATTATTTACAAGAGGTCTATATCCAAATAGCCCGCCGCACATAAACTTGCGGCGTGGTGTGTTTTGTCCAAATCGGACACAAAAAATCCCCCCCCTCAATGCTGACCTAAATCAATCAAAACATGAAATTCCTGCCCCTAAAAACACAACTTTAACGTGCTTCACTGTTATGTTTTTAACTTTTTATTAAATGCACCTCTATAACATCATTGTCATATTGATGCGAACCAGAGGTAAAAAATGACAACTCTCTATACAAATATTGGCGGCGCACCTGCCGTGAATGCTGCCGTCGATTTATTTTACAACAAAATTTCCGCAGCAACATCCCTGCAAACCTTTTTCAAGGATACAAATATGACACAGCAAAGAAGCAAGATGAAAAAATCTCTAACCTTATTGATGACAGGTCAGGCCAATAATTCCGCCGATTATATGCGAAGGTCCCATGCCCACCTTAAAGAAAAAGGCCTGAATGACAATCATTACGACACAGTAGGGAAACTGTTAAAGGAAACGCTAGAAGAATTGAATATACCCCATAATTTCATCGAGCAAATTCTGGGCGCCGTTGAAAGTCTGCGCGACCCCATTCTGGACCGGTAAAAATACCATCACTTCCCGCTTTCTTCCTGCTGCGCCTGATAAGCCTCCTGCGCAAGTCGGATCAAATGGCTATGAATGGCCTCCACCTGTTTCTCACTGAGAAGATCGGAAAAGCCTGCCATACCCAGTGGTTCCCGCTGACCATGAAGAACGATATCTTTGAAAGACTCATGCACTTCCGGTGACATGCGCCGCAAATCAGGATAGCCGCCATTTATATTCCAGTGACATTCACTACAGGCCTTGGTGAATAAAACTCTACCTTCCGCCAAAACCTCTGGTGAGGCCGTCGTCTGCACAGGCGGCTCTGGAATCGGACCCAATGGGGGCAACTCATCGGGCAAGGGCACATCCCCACCGCCCAGCTTAAAGGCCAGCAATCGTCCCTCATTACCATATTTTTCAACCGCAGAGCCAACCGGGAAATAACCAAATGGTCCACCGCCATATCCCGCCATGACCGCAATATACTGCTCGCCATCGATGACATAGGTGAGCGGGGCCGCAAGGATGCTACTGCCCGTCTGTATCTGATGCAGAACCTTGCCGCTGTCGGCTGCATATACCACCAACAGCCCATCATCCCGCGCCTGCACCACAATATTTCCCGCCGTGGTCAGAACGCCACCATGGAAAATAAAATCCCCCACTTTATGCTTCCAGGCGGCTTTTGCTTTCACCGGGTCCCAAGCCAACAAAAATCCACCCGCATTTTCCGCTTCAAAGTCACCGATCTCGGATGTTATGGTGCCTTCGGAAAAATGCGCGCCCTGATTATTAATCCCCTTGATAAAAGTAAAATTTTCCCGTCTTTCATATATGGCCGAATCATTCATCGCCGGAATATAAACAAGACCCGTATTGGGATTATAAGCCATGGGCTGCCAATTATGGGCCCCGGC
>JAESPY010000114.1 GCA_016765435.1 Emcibacter sp. | reverse complement strand
TGATAACGGTGAAGTCTTTCGGCTCTATGAAGCCTGGTATCAACATGAATTTTCCAACATGCGAGTCAAACTGGGGTTGATTGACCTGAACAGTGAATTTGATGCCATTGAACCCGCTGGCCTGTTCCTCAACAGCTCCCACGGTATTGGTCCTGATTTTTCTCAAACTGGCGAAAACGGGCCGTCTATCTTTCCCTCCACCTCTCCGGCACTGGTGGTTGAATATACCGGATTAGAGAATTGGCGCATCACAGCGGGGATATTTGATGCGGTGCCAAATGACCCGGAAAATCCCAAACGCCATAAGCTCTCCTTAACAGAAGGCGCCCTGCTGGTCGGGGAAATCAACTATATAATGCCAAGCGAAATACGTTTGGCCGTTGGGTTTTATAACTATACGTCTCAATTTAGCCCTCTTCTTAATCCCGCAGAGACAAAAGTCGGCAATAACGGCCTTTACGGCATTCTTGAGGCTCCGTTAACAAAAAACATAACCGGATGGTTGCGGCTCGGCACAGCAAACAGTCATCTTAATTCGCTGAAAAATTATATAGGTGGTGGCCTTGTTTTCTCAGGACCGCTAACGGCACGCCCCGATGACCAACTGGGCCTTGCTTTTGGCTGGGCCAGAGCCGGGGATTCCTTTAAACAGATTATTTTTGACAGCGGCCAACAGCCTGCAAACGGCGAATTCAACTTTGAACTGACCTATCATTATAAGATCAGTGACAACATATCGATCCAGCCGGACATTCAATATGTAATAAATCCCGGCAGCAGCCACGCGCTGAAAGATGCTCTGGTTATCGGCATCCGCTTTCAGATCGGTCATAAATTTTAAAGAGGATGGATTTACCCGTCATCCTTCACATCGCTTGGACTGTTACCCCGAACGCTGGCATCCTCTATTGTTACGGACCGTGTCAGCATAACCATCCAAATAAGAGCCATCACCATCAGGATCACACCAGCAAGATACGGCAAGCCCTCCCAATAGGCAAAAAGGCTACCCGCAAACAGCGGCCCGACCGACCGGCCAAAGGACTGCATGGACTGAACAACGCCCATCACAAGCCCTCGCTCCGTCGGTTTCGCCCGGTGAGAAGCCAATGCGCTAATGGCGGTTGTGAATAAAGTGGTGCCAACCCCGGTACAGCATAGGCCCACCACAACCCCGTAAGGAAACGGTGTATAGATAATCAACAGAAGGCCGACGATCAGCAGGCTAAAGGCAATCTTCACCATATTTTTCTCACCGAAAGCCTTGGCCATACGGCCAACCAGTCCGCCCTGAACGATCGCAATCACCAGCCCGACAAAGATGAAAATATATCCCATATTCAACGGCCCCCAACCATAACGGTTACCCACCAACAACGGTAATACCGGCTCCATCAGGGCGGCGGTCAAAGAGACCATGAAAATAAAGATACAGAACCGCATCAGAACAGGATGCAGAACCACTTTTTTCAATGCCTCAACACGGCTCAAAGGCGGTTGGGATTTCAGCTCATTGCGATGCTCTTCGCTCAGGGTTTCCTTAAAGAAGAACAGCGTCGCCAGCATGGCCAGTCCGACCATGACAGCCGAGGCAATTGAAGGATAGAATATCGTCGCGGTCTCTGGCGTTGCGCCGCCCAGAAAGCCACCAATAGCCGGGCCAATAACAAAACCAAGACCGAAAGCAGCCCCCAGAACCCCCATGCCTTTGGCTCTGTTTTCCGGCTGTGTCAGATCGGCAACCGCCGCATAAGCCGTAGCAATATTCCCCGCCATCAACCCAGCAAGAAGCCGTGATATCAAGATCATTTCNGGTGTTTCGGCAAATACCATCAACAGATAAGCAAAAAAGGCGCCACACATGGAAATCAACAATATNGGNTTGCGGCCAACCCGNTCAGACAANTGTCCCCACAAGGGACCGGCAATGAATTGTCCAATGGAATACATGGCCACGATCANNGTCGCATAACCCGGNCCTGCGCCCATATTCTGCAATACGAACATCACCGAAGGAAGTAAAATTCCAAAGCCNGCAATATCCAGCAGNATAATAAAAAACAAGACTTTCATACATAGTTCCCCATTGCCCCCCATTCNGCCTTATANGAAATATACAAAAATNAGGGACTGCCGTNGTCAGGTTATTATNCGCCNNATANATNCNGCGCNGNTAATTTTTCGTTTNNANCCTATCCATANCCCTGAATCCCGGCTCTTTCAAGNACATATAANGGGNCAAAGCCGGGATGTATNATATTCCTGAAAAATTATCTCTGCATATCCTGATAGGCGATGACGCAATTGCTGCCNCCTGCCGCCTGACATTCTTTCACAGAAGCATATGATTTCGCAGACAGCAGTTTCTCNTCNNCTTTGGAAAAGTGCAAATCAAAGAAATATTTTGGCCCNGTTGGTTCNGGATTATGCAGAAAATCAGAAAATTTTANCTGGGAAGAAACACAATGATGCNCAACATATTTTATNCCTGCCTGAGGGAATACCGNAATGGCCCGNCCNGCCCTTTCTTCACATTCAACCAGTGTNTCCACCTCAATGAATGAGGCATCAACCGGATTTTCCCCGCCCCCTGTCATCATAATCATAAGTATCACTTCTTTTATCATTTTTTATTCCTTCANAAACTTACTTNATCAACCAAAACTGTAATATAAAATTATAGATACAGAATAAAATAAACGCTATTGTTCCCNTAATTTATTTNTCCTCNCAACCACTTTGTGGTCACTGGAAGGGTAATAGGCTACAGAATATTCGATGATATTATCCTCTATTATCGATTTAATGACCAGTGCATGGACATCTTGTTTGCTGCCATTTGGCACCACCTGAAAATTGGATCAAAATCCATAATGATGTAAAATATTATTTTAATACGCCTGATAATGATAACCACGATTAAAATCAGGCGCATTCTTGGAAGGAAAATTAATGTTTATCAATTTTCGGTATCCGGCATGTCTCAGTGAGGAACTCACCGAACGGCCCTTAAAAGTGATGATGCTGGGCTGTAATTTTGCTCTTTTTCGGGATAGCGAAGGCACTGCAAACTGCCTGAGCAATACCTGCATTCACCGGGGCGGCTCATTGGCCTGTCAGGGAGATGAGACCCCCGGAAAAGTGATTGGCGACAATATTCAATGCCCCTATCACGGCTGGCAATTTGATAAAACCGGCGACTGCGTGAAAATACCTTCCCGGGGCAAGGAAGCGAAAATCCCGCCCCGTGCCAAGATAGACGCCTATCCGGTTCAGGAAAAATACGGCATCATTTTTGTTTTCCTCGGCGATCTGCCGGAAGACGAACGCCCGCCCCTGCTCGACGCCGAAGAATATGACCAGGAGGGTTGGGCCTGTAATATCCAAACCTATGACCTGAATACCAGTTACCAGCGGTCCATCGAAAATGCCATTGATCCGGCCCATAATGAATTTGTTCATCCCACCCACGGTTTTTCCGGCGAACGGGATGACTATATGGTGCCAAAACTGGACCTGATCGAAGAAGAATGGGGCGTCGGCTTCATGGCCGATTATGAATCAAGCGGGACACCGGATCAAAAATACGGTGATCTCCGGGATAAACAAACCACACGCGCCGGGTCCGGCACCTTTGGGCCATCACAATTTTGGACCAAAATTCACCCCAGTGCGAAATTCCACATGCATCAATATACCTATGACTTGCCCATTGATGAAAACAGAACCCGGGTATTTCTGGTCAATATGCGCAATGCGGGCCTTGACGATGAAATGGGAGCCAGACTACGGGCCAGAGATTTAATCGTCGCCCAACAGGATATTGATATTCTGGACGAAGTGGAGCCAAGTCAAACCCCGTGGGACAACACAAAAGAATTCATGATGCCTGCCGATAGCTGTATAATAAAATACCGCAGCTATCTGAAGGATTATGAGAAAAAAGGCTGGCGGATTGATGTCATGAAAATGAATGCGGAACGGAACAGTGGTAAAATTGTTCATGCCATC
>JAESPY010000113.1 GCA_016765435.1 Emcibacter sp. | reverse complement strand
GGGTTTTTGAAAGTCAAGATAAAAGGAATAATACTATCTGTTGACATTATAACGGGGTCTAAATACCATATCTTGTGTCGAGGGTGATTTGAAGGGGTTTGGAACCGGATTATTGTTATTCTATAAGGCTCTAGAGTGTTGTTGCTATAATAGAGCGTAAAAAACAGTATTGTCGTTTCGGATTTTCACATCAGAATTTTTTGATATTCTATCCTCGCTATCGGGCAAATAATAATTTTACAGTATATCGTCATAGTCATCGGAAAAAGAAGATTATGTGGTACAATAGTGGGTCGATTCATGAATTGAACCCGTGGGAGCAGTAGGAGTGACAGGCGTGACAGGGACGTTATTTAAAGAAGCGGTACAGGTAAAAGATCATTCACGGGTGGAAATAGTGCCGGAGAGGGATGCCTTGCTGACGGATTTTGGCAAAGCGACTCTGACCGACCGTTATTTAATGCCCGGCGAAAATTTTCAGGATCCGTTTGCCCGCGTCGCCAGCTTTTATAGCGATGATCAGGCCCATGCCCAACGGCTGTATGATTATATCAGCCAACTGTGGTTCATGCCCGCCACGCCCATATTAAGCAATGGCGGCACCAAGCGCGGTCTGCCCATTTCTTGTTTCCTGAATGAAGCTAATGACAGTCTTCAGGGGATTGTTACCCTGTGGAATGAAAATGTCTGGCTGGCATCCAAAGGCGGCGGCATTGGCAGCTATTGGGGTAATCTGCGGTCTATTGGAGAAGAAGTTTCCACCAATGGCAAAACATCGGGAATCATCCCGTTTATCCGGGTTATGGACAGTCAGACTCTGGCCATTTCTCAAGGATCGCTTCGGCGGGGCAGTGCGGCGGTCTATCTGCCGGTCAGCCATCCTGAAATTGAAGAATTTATTGAGATTCGCCGTCCGACAGGGGGCGATCCCAACCGTAAGGCGTTGAATCTGCATCATGGCATTGCCATTTCCGATGCCTTCATGCGGGCGGTGGAGAATGATGAGGAATGGGCGCTGCTCAGTCCCCATGATAATACAGTACAGAAAACTTTGTCTGCGCGCGCCTTGTGGATACGGATGCTGACAGCCCGTATCGAAACTGGCGAGCCTTATATGTTGTTCAGCGATCATGTTAATAACGCGATACCAGAGCATCACAAGCTGGCGGGTCTGAATGTTAAAACCTCCAACCTGTGTTGTGAGATCACGTTGCCGACCGGCATGGATCATCTGGGGAAAGAACGGACGGCCGTTTGTTGTCTGTCGTCGATTAATCTGGAAAAATATGACGACTGGATAGATAATGAGCTGTTCATTACCGATCTGATGCGTTTTCTGGATAATGTGTTGGAAGATTTTATTGAGCGGGCACCGGATACGATGGCGCGCGCAACTTATGCCGCTATGCGTGAACGCAGTGTGGGGCTTGGGGCCATGGGGTTCCACAGCTTTTTGCAGGACCGGATGATTCCTTTTGAATCCGTGATGGCGCAAGTCTGGAACAAAAGAATGTTCAAGCATATTCAGAAGGGTGTTAATGCGGCGTCCAAATTACTGGCGGCGGAAAAAGGCGCCTGTCCCGATGCGGCGGATTACGGTATCGATGAGCGGTTCTCCAATAAAACCGCTATTGCGCCGACGGCCTCTATTTCCATCATTTGCGGTGGGGCCAGCCCGGGCATTGAGCCTATCGCGGCCAATAGCTTTACCCAGAAAACCTTGTCTGGCTCCTTTAATGTGCGCAGCCGTGCCTTGACTCGCCTGTTGACGGAAAAGGGTAAAAATACAGATGAGATCTGGTCTTCGATTACGATTAATGGTGGTTCAATCCAGCATCTTGATTTTCTGGATGATCTGGAGAAGGACGTCTTTAAGACCGCTTTTGAGTTGGATCAACGCTGGGTGATTGAACATGCGGCGGACCGGGCCCCTATGGTGGATCAGGCCCAGTCGATCAATGTGTTCCTGCCTGCTGATGTTCATAANNGNGATNTGCACCAGATTCATTTTCAGGCTTGGAAAAAAGGCGTTAAAAGNCTTTATTATTGCCGTTCTTTGTCCATTCAGCGGGCNGAGAGTGCCGACAGCGCGGTGGANAAGAACCGGGGTATGGTGAAAGCGGCGGCCAAAGCCGCCGAAGTAATGGATTATGAAGAATGTTTGTCTTGCCAGTAAGTTGGCCCTGTAAACTAGCTTAGTAAGTTGGTCAGTAGGCTGGTTTGTCATTTTTTCTGAATCCCGATTGTAAAATTTTAAAGTTAAGGTAGTCCTGCTCATGTCCCTTCTTGAGGAACGTATTTATTATAAACCCTTCCAGTACCCTTGGGCCTATGATGCTTGGTTGACGCAACAACGTATTCACTGGTTGCCCGAAGAAGTTCCCATGGCCGATGATGTCAAAGACTGGAACATGAAAATTACCGAGGGGGAGAAACATCTGCTGATGCAGATTTTCCGTTTTTTCACCCAGGCTGATGTGGAAGTCAATAATTGCTATATGCGTCATTACACACAGGTCTTTAAACCAACAGAGATTCAAATGATGCTGGCGGCATTTTCCAATATGGAAACGGTTCATATCGCGGCCTATAGCCATCTGCTGGATACGCTGGGTGTTCCCGAAGTGGAATATGAAGCTTTCCTCAATTATGAGGAGATGAAAGACAAATACGATTATATGCAGATTTGGGGCGTNGANACCAAAGNNGATATTGCCAAGACATTGGCNGTCTTNGGNGCCTTCACAGAAGGATTACAGCTGTTTGCNTCATTTGCCATTCTGATGAATTTNCCCCGCTTNAACAAGATGAAGGGCATGGGGCAGATTATCACATGGTCGGTACGTGATGAAACGCTTCATACCAACAGCATCATTCAGTTGTTTCATACCTTTGTGCAGGAAAANCCGGAAATCTGGACCGATGAGCTTCAGGCGGAATTGACCGAGGCCTGTCAGACCATCGTNAANCATGAAGATGCCTTTATCGACCTTGCTTTTGAAATGGGCGATATTGAAGGGCTGACCGCGCNGGAAGTNAAAGATTANATCCGNTATATNGCGGACCGNAGATTAACCCAGCTTAATCTGTCGCCCATATATTTTGTNGGTAATAACCCNCTGCCGTGGATGGATGAAATNCTCAACGGNNTTGAGCATGCCAANTTTTTCGAAAANCGTTCGACGGAATATTCCAAAGCCTCAACANAAGGNAAGTGGGAAGACGCNTNCGATTANGGNCNGGCTCCCCNAAATCGTAGGGAGCCATCAAATCGNCTNACNGTNAAGAACAGAAAGTCCCTGAANNAGAAAAACCCTATTTCTTCTGCCATTCTTTGAGGNTTTNTTNGGCGGCNTCCTTATCNGGNAAATCNTTTTTGGAGGCAATGGCCTNAAGAAGGATTTCCTGTGCCTCACCNCGNCGNCCCAGTTGATCAAGNGTNATNGCNAGATGATATTTTATTTCAGGGTTACTGAATTGCAGGACCAGTGCTTTTCTGAGCAGGGGCAGGGCCGTTNNCGGNTTGCCAACTCTGGTCTGNATCCAGGCCAATGTATCCAGAGTATTAGGNTTATTCGGCAATGCCTCATTGGCCTTTAGGGCATATTTCAAGGCTTTTTCTTTATTNCCAATGATGAAATTAATGCTGGCCGCNTTATTGAGGATGATGGGCATGCCGGGGTGNGCTTTAAGCAAAGTATCATGAAATTCAACAGATTTTTTGATCTGCTTGNCCCGTCTATAGGCATTGCCCAAAGAAAGCGCCGTTCTTAAATCTTCAGGATATTTTTTATACCATCCTTCCAGCGTGTCGATGGCTTGCTTCATTTGCCCGGCTTTTCGATAAGNGCGGTANAGGCCCATCACNGCGACGGGATTATCGCCTTTTTCAAGGGCATTTTGGTATGATTTTTTGGCTTTGTCATANTCTTTCAGGGCGACATAAAGGTCCCCGGACAAGATATNTGCTGCCGGGTTGGCGTCCTTGATAATNGTCTNNAAATGTGCCAGCAGNGAAAAACCGCTAATAGGGTCNGCTTGATCAATGGAAATTTTGATCAGGGTAATATAGGCGTCGATAAGATCAGGATTCCAGGCGATCGCTTTCTGTAATGTTTTGGTCGCCGCCTTGCGGTNATTGTTTTTGAGTTGAGCATTGGCTAGCACCAGTAGGGCGCCGCCCCGTTTGACGGCATATTCAACGGCCAGCTTATAGTTTTTTATGGCCTCAATCTGTTCGTTGGCTCTTTCATGTAATTGGCCTTTTAAATTATAGGCTTGGGACTCTTTTGGGAAACGGTTGAGAAAATTNGTCGTGGCTTCCAGCGCAGANTTGNNCTCTCCATTCATTAAATAACCGTCCGTAAGGCTGTTGAGGTTCGCAAAGTTGGCGCTATTGATGGAATAGGCTTTTTTGTACCAGAACAAGGCATTCGGGGCATCTTTAAGGATTTTATATGTATTGCCCAGTTCCACCATGAGAACATAATTATCGGGCATCTTTTCCAGCCGATTACGCAGGTCCATGATGGCTTTGTCTGAANTNCCTTCAATCATATTCATGCGGGACAGATGNATAAGGGCGGTAATATTATTTTGGTCAACGTCAAGGGCTTTGAGGTAATTCTCGCGGGCCTTTGCATGGTCTCCGGTCAGGCCGACGGCCGTCCCGTATAGATTTAGGAGGTAAGCNNTCTCTGGATCTTTATCTTTTATCTTTCCAATGATCTTCACGGCTTTGGCATATTGCCCGGATTGCTGGTAAGCTTGGGCCAGCAAAAGTTTTATGTCGAATGAANCCAGATTATGCTGATCTGCTTTCAGAAGACTTTCAATGGCGGCGTCAATGGAACCCGCGGCCATTCTTCCACGGGCAAGNTTGGCCAGGCCTTGAGGAGAGTCTGGCAATAGTTTGGTGACCGTTTCCAGATAATAATTGGCCTTGTCAGTATTGCCAAGGTCCAGATGGACCAGACCCAGCATGGTTAGAATCGTGGGGTTATTGGGTTGATTGCGGGCGGCCTCGGTCAGCACAAGGTTGGCGGCCAGCGGATCACCAGCCTGCAATTCNAATGCGCCCAGAAGCCGCATGGCGCTGATGTCNTTACGTTCCAGTTTCAAATATTGCTGNAGATTTTTCCGGGCTTCGTCAAGNTTGCCAAACTGGAAATTGGTCAGGCCNGCCAAATAATAATAGGTCGGGTTGGCTNTCATTATCTCTGGGGAGATGACGCGGAGCGTATTGATAATATCGGTCATATTGGCTTTGGAGCCTGACAAATCCCCCCGTGCGGCGGAGAGAATGGCTTTCAGATATTGGGCCCGGGGTTCTCTGGGAATTNTATCGAGAATAATATCAACGTCGGCCTCGGCCTGATCATATTNTTTCATGTCTATATATAGGGCCGCGCGGGTTAGTCTTGATATGACATTGCTGTCATCCAGTTCCAGTGCCTTGTCGATATTTTCGAGGGCTTGTTGGGCGGACCCGCGTTGTTTATATATTTTGGCTTTTAAGATCAGAACATTGGGGTCTTGGATTCCAGCATTCAGAATGCTGTCAAGATATTGCAGGGCCAAACCGTATTGTTTATGAACTGCGGCAATCTGGGCCAGNCCAAGCTTGGCCTGATAGAGCATTGGATTGTGGTCCANTGCCTGTGTATAGCTGCGCTTGGCATTGGCCAGTTTCTTATGACCGAAATACGCCCGGCCCCGGAGATATGATATTTCCGCCTCAATGCTATTGTCCCGATTGCCATTATGTATGGTTTCCAGAAGATATTTGTTTTTGCCTTGCAGAATATAGGTNTGACCAAAAAGAACAATCAGCTGATTGTAGTCGGCACCGCGNTCGCGAACAAAGTTAAGTTCAATTTCCGCGCTGGCCCCATCGCCTTCTTTAATGAGGATTTCGGCCATTAAGATTCGTGATGGTAAATGACGGGAGTTGGCTTTCAGGGCATTCTTCAGATGAATTTTTGCTTTTTTGACTTCGGCANCATGGAAACTTATCAGGGCTTTTTCNTAATTCTGTTCGGCCTGTTCTGATTGGGCCTTGTTGATGGCCAGTGCNGAAGAGGTGTTGAGCGGGGTTATGAGCATCATAGAGGCGCAAAAGAAAAGAAGGCTCGGAAATTTTAATTTCGGGCGACATAATTTTTGCAGACCATAATGTTTTTTATTATTTTGTTGTCGATGTTGCAGATACATTCATTTAACCTTTACCTAATTTCCCCATAGTGGGTCANACNAATGCCACTTATGACGCAAAATATCTAATAAATTATTGCAAACTATATTATTATAAAATAAATATTGCTATTAACTTGTATCAAAGTGGGACATATTGTCAAAAAATGTCAGATAATTTTACAGATTATTGACTCAATTTAGGAGGTGTATATTATAACCTATTGAAATTGAATGATTTTATTTTTTGGCATGATAATTGCTTATTGATCGGTATATATTATATTTTAATGAACATCCGGTTGATTGAAATACGACTAAACAGAGGATTGGGTAAAAAATGACATTTAAAAAATTATTTATAGCAGCTGGCATTATCGCTGCAGGAACTTATTCTGCCGTTGCGAGTGACATTATACTTGATAACTATATCGGTGATAATAATTACGGTGGTAATCAGGATGTACTTTATAACAACGTAGATCTTGATATTTACAGTATGAGTGTCAGCCGTAGTGCTACGGGTGAAATGACGGTTCGGGTATATACAGATGTTGTCAATAACATCGGCGGCTCGCACCCTGGAGGCAACTTATATTACGGTGATCTTTTCATGAGCGTGCAGAGTAATGCTGATGCATTGGCTGGTAACGGTGCATGGGCACCGGATACATCACAGTCCAATTACCGGAATGATGATTTTTATAATGGTGATACGACGTGGGAATATGCCTACGATTTGAATGGTGCGCGTACTAATAATTCTTCAGGCAACATTACAGGAGGCTCCCGGTTGGTTAGCCTTGATAACCCCAATAGTGCCAGTAACTATGATTTTGGTGTCTACAGGGATGGGGAACATGTGTACCGGGTGAATGACAACCAGACAAATGATATTGGTGGTGGTAGTGTTAATGTTGTGCGCAATGGCATTCAGAATAACTTAGGTAACTATATCCAGTTTGTTTTTAATGTGAGCGGTACGGCCCTTGCATCTGCGGATCAAATTGCCTTCCATTGGACAACAAGCCTTGCCAAGGATGTGATCGAAGGTGTTGTGACTTTTGCTGGAAATACAACAGTGCCAGAGCCAGCGGCTCTTGGATTGTTGCTTCTGGGTCTGACAGGTGTTGGTTTTGCCAGACGCCGTAAACAGTCTCTATAATATGTAATAAACAATGCCAAGTTTATTGAAAACGGTCCTCAAATTTTTGAGGGCCGTTTTTTTATGGCAAATGATCTATGGCAAATGAAGGATTATCTGTTGGGGAAAAGGTGGGGGAAATCAAGACCGACTTCCCCTGTGTTTTTTGTTATGCATCATGGTTCGTGAGGGCCACCGGAGTGTGACCTACAGGGTTGCGGCTAACCTTGTGCCCTGATCGATGGCGCGTTTGGCATCCAGTTCGGCGGCTACATCGGACCCGCCAATCAGATGATAGGGTTTCTCAAGCCCCTCGACCAATTCGCGCTGGGGCGTTTGCCCGGCACAGATGACCACATTGTCCACCTTCAGGATATGGGCTTCTCCGCTGACGGAGAAATGTAGGCCCTGATCATCAAACTTATGATATTCGCAGCCCCCGATCATGGTGACGCCTTTGTTTTTTAGACCAGTCCGATGGGCCCAGCCACTGGTTTTACCCAGTCCCGCACCGACTTTTGAGTTTTTGCGTTGCAGCAGGGTAATCTCTCGGGGAGAGGCTGGGACTTTGGCTTTCACGTCCTTCACTCCGCCGCGCGCCTGAAAGGTCATATCAATGCCCCATTCCGCCATAAAGGTTGGAATATCAAGGCTTGAGGATTTGCCGGAGTGGCTGAGAAGTTCTGCCACACCAAAGCCAATGCCGCCGGCCCCGATCAGGGCGACTTTCTTGCCCACAGGCGCCCCCCTGATGACTTCCCGGTAGGACAGGACTTTCTCACTATCGAAGCCTTCAATGTCCAGCTTGCGGGGGGATATTCCGGTGGCGAGGATTATTTCGTCATAATCGCTGTTATTGAGTTGTTCGGCGGTGACCGGGCTGTTCAGATGCAGCGTAATTCCGGTCAGTTCAATCTGTCGGTTGTAATAGCGTAGGGTTTCGGCGAATTCTTCCTTGCCGGGAATGCGTTTGGCCAGATTAAACTGGCCACCGATTTCAGCAGCGGCATCATAAAGGGTCACATCATGGCCCCGCTGCGCGGCGGTGGTGGCAAAAGACAGGCCGGCCGGTCCGGCACCGACCACCGCAATCTTCTTGGGGTTATCGGTTGGGACTATGGCCAGTTCGGTTTCGTGACAGGCCGCCGGATTCACCAGACAGCTTGCAACTTTTCCGACAAAAATATGATCCAGACAGGCTTGGTTACAAGCGATACAGCTGTTGATCTCGTCAGCGCGGCCCTCGGCGGCTTTCTTGACAAAATCAGGATCGGCCAGAAACGGCCGGGCCATGGAGACCATATCCGCATCGCCGCGCACCAATACCTCTTCGGCAACGTCCGGGGTGTTAATGCGGTTGGAGGTAATCACGGGAATGGTCAGAGCTTTTCTGAATTCTGCCGTGACCCAAGTGAATGCAGCGCGGGGCACCTTGGTAATGATTGTCGGAATACGGGCTTCGTGCCAGCCAATACCCGTATTGATCAGAGTGGCTCCGGCCTTTTCAATGGCCAGCCCCAACTGTATCACCTCGTCATGGCTGCTGCCGTCCTCGACCAGGTCAAGCATGGACAGGCGGAAGATGATGATGAATTTTTCCCCGACAGCTTCCCGGACTCGCCGGACAATCTCCACAGAAAGCCGGATGCGGTTTTCATAAGATCCGCCCCATTCATCGGTGCGCTGGTTGGTGCGTTTCGCGATGAATTGGTTGAGGAAATAACCTTCTGATCCCATGATTTCAACGCCGTCATAGCCTGCTTTTTGGGCCAGTGTTGCGGATGTGACAAAGCTTTGGATTTCCAGTTCGATTTCATCCGCCGTCACCTCACGGGGGACAAAGGGATTGATCGGGGCTTTGATCGGCGACGGGGCAATCAACTTGTCATTAAACGCATAACGTCCGGTATGAAGAATCTGCATACAGATTTTCCCGCCCGCTTCATGGACCGCATCGGTAATGATTTTATGATGAGCCACATCTTCATCGTTTTCCAGAATTTTGGACCCGGCATGGACCGATGCCTCCCGGCTGGGGCCGATGCCGCCCGTGACAATCAGCCCTACGCCACCACGGGCGCGGGCGGCAAAATATACCGCTTGACGATGATGACCGTCTTTCGCTTCTTCAAGGCCAGTATGCATGGAGCCCATCAAAATCCGGTTCTTCAATGTGGTGAAGCCTAAATCAAGGGGAGACAATAATGTGGGATAAGAAGCTGAAGGCATGGGCGGGGATCCTTGCGTGTTCGTTTTATAT
>JAESPY010000112.1 GCA_016765435.1 Emcibacter sp. | reverse complement strand
TCATACATCACACCAAGGTTATATTGTGCACTAGCATTCCCCTGTTCCGCTGCAGATAAAAATTCTTTATAGGCTACCGCATAATCTTTTTCCTGAATAGCGACAAGCCCCTTTGAGACGTCAGCATAAACCCAAATACTGGACATCAAAAAAAATGAGCTCCCCAACAGAATAATTTTTTTGATACTATTCATATATACCTCCGAAAAATTTAATTACTTAATTGTTTCTATACAACCAAACAAACCCCAAACAACATATAATACAATTTTTATATAATTCAATAAAATGCATTTCTCTGGATACTACCTAAGGTATTTTCTTTGAAGACTGCCCCAGAAAAAGAATGAGCCCTATAGATATCAGAAAAGGGTCATTTATTGAGATTACTGTTTTGACAATTACACACTTGGTCCGTCAGCCTTCAACCATTATCCGGCCAATCACTCAAATTAATTGCAAATAGGCGGAACGACATCACTGGAATTGAGAATTTTTAGAATCTGACGAAACAGCATATACGGAAATTTAACGGTATTCCTGCCAAGCATTTTCCTCTATTTATGAAGGAGCGTAAATGACCGTTTAATAACCCGAACCCAAATGCTCAACTTAAACAGTTAAGATAATAGATTAAACGATATATGGGCTAATATCTAAGGCAGCCCTTTTTTTTAGAATGGAGACCTAGCTATGGATAAAGTATATATTTCAGCTAATGACTTGCTGGACGACAGCTTCAAAATGGCTCACATGATTTTAGAAAGCGGGTTTGAGCCAGATTATATCGTCGGCGTCTGGCGCGGGGGTACGCCCATCGGCATCGCGGTACAGGAATATCTGGATTACCGGGGGCTGAAATCCGACCATATTGCCATCCGCACCTCATCCTATAGCGGGATCGCCACTCGCAGTTCCACAGTGCGCGTCCACGGACTGGGCTATATTGTGGATAATATCAATGCTCATGACAAGCTGCTTATCGTTGATGATGTGTTTGATTCCGGTCTGAGTGTGGATGCCATCATCCGTGATCTGGAGGAACAATGCCGCCGCAATATGCCCGAAGACACCCGGATCGCCACCGTCTATTACAAGCCGGAGAAACGCAAGACTGAACGCATACCCGACTATTATATCCACGAAACCAATGAATGGCTGATATTTCCCCACGAATTACACGGCCTGACCGTGGATGAAATTGCCAAACATAAATCACCGGAAATTGTCAAACTGCTCAACAAAAAAATCTGAGCCGGAAAATTATCTATTTATTATTGAGGGCCGCTGTGATTCGGGCGGCAATGGCATTAGCTTCTTGCCGTACTTTTGCTGCATCAAGAGTCATAAACTTACCCCCCTCCATCAATATACGGCCATCCACGATGGTGGTGACAACGTCACTGGCACTGGCCGCATAAACCAAATGGGAAATCACATCATATAGCGGCGTCATGTGGGGGCCGGAAAGATCCACCTGTATAAGGTCAGCTCTTTTGCCGACAGTAATATCGCCCACCAGATGGTTCAGACCGATCGCTTCGGCACCGCCACTGGTCGCCATACGCATAACAGTCCCGGCAGGCATCACCGTTGCATCATTAAGAACCCCCTTATGCAGCAAGGCCGCAAGGCGGATTTCTTCCCACATGTTAAGATCATTATTGGACGCCGCCCCATCGGTGCCAAGGCCGATGCGAACCCCCTTCGCCAACATTTCCGGTATCGGCGCGATCCCCGCAGCCGTTTTCAGATTTGAGGTCGGATTATGGATTACCCCAACCTTATATTTCACCAGAAGTTTGATTTCTTCCTCTGTCGGATGCACCACATGGGCGGCAATCAGTCTATTGTCCAACAGACCCAGATTCTTCACATGCTGAATCGGTGTGGTATCATAACGTTCCTTGATCTGAACCAATTCCGCCCGGTCTTCCGACAAATGCGTGGTGATCGGGGCTTTCAGTTCCTTGGCCATTTTTGCCAATTGCGCCAGATGTTCCGGCGACACCGTATAGGGCGAATGGGGGGCAAAAGCCGGCGTGACCCGACCTGACGGGCTTTTGCGGTTTTTAACAAATTTCACCGCGGCCCTGAATGAATCATCCCACCCTTTAAATCCGGGACTAGGGAAATCAATGGACGGCGCACCCATTATCGCCCGCAAGCCGCACGCCTCAATAACATCCGCGCCCCGGTCACCGTAAAAATACATATCGACAAAGGATGTGGTCCCGCCCCGGATC
Source organism: Emcibacter sp. (assembly GCA_016765435.1). Lineage (GTDB taxonomy): Bacteria > Pseudomonadota > Alphaproteobacteria > Sphingomonadales > Emcibacteraceae > Paremcibacter. The sequence goes on along the minus strand of JAESPY010000112.1, from coordinate 2,781 downwards.
ATCTCCAGACAAGCCAGCTTCATACCCACTTCGATGAATTCAGGATCGACAAATTGTCCCTCCATGGGGAAAATATAATCCTTTAACCATGTCATCAAAGTCAGATCATCGGCCATGCCGCGAAATAAAACCATCGCCGTATGGGTATGACCATTGATCAAGCCCGGCAGCAAGATACGGTCCTTGCCCGTCACAATCTTTTTGGCCTGATAATCTGTTGCGATTTCATGCGCCTTACCAACGGCAACAATCACGCCGTCATGGATAGCAACCGCACCATTTTCAATCACCGGCTTGTCGTCCGTCATGGTCACCACATAACGGCCCTGAACAATAAGATCGACGGATTTCTTTTCCGGCCCGGATGCCCCGGACGTTTGTGTAAGCAATGACATGGCTAAACCTAAAATGAATATTCTAGCATAAGACAGGATTTCAAGCTTGATTTTTATTTTCACAGGCATTTCATTTCCTTAACTTTATCACGTCTCTGACCACTATATCCCTAAATATTACAGTCTTCAACTTACATTATAACAGTCTTTTTTTCAAAAAAACTACCACTAACCAATTGAAAATAAACAAATTATGAAAAATATACAAAATATATGTTGACTATTGTTGATATGGTGTACTATATTTGTACAACACTTAAACACCACAACAGTATTTGCGCCAACGACCAAAGATAGGAATTTATAGTGGCACCACAGTGGAAAAATGACCAGCCAATCTATTTGCAGCTTAAAGAACAGATATTGGCCATGATAATCGACGGGATCCTTAACGAAGGAGAAGCACTNCCCTCCGTACGTAAAGTCGCCGCNGATTATCAAATTAATCCCATCACCGCCTCAAAAGCTTATGCCGAGCTTGTNGATGAGGGGCTAGTCGAGAAAANAAGAGGGCTTGGAATGTTTATATTAGACGGTGCCAGAAAAAGACTTTTGGATACGGAACAGNAAAAGTTTCTNACAAAAGAATGGCCGGAAATCATCAANCGCATTTCCCTTTTGGGTCTTGATGTCACACAACTTATNAAAACCGCTGAACATACCNGCAACCATCAGGGATANGGACTTCGCNATGACCAATATAATAACGGCAAAAAATCTCAGCAAATCCTTTGGATCCTTTCAGGCCCTGAAAAATATTNACCTGACCATCCAGAAAGGCCAGATNGTTGGCATTATCGGTGCCAANGGGGCCGGAAAAACAACCCTNCTGAACAGNATTCTNGGCCTGAGTAGCTATGACGGTGATCTGGATGTTCTGGGCTATNCCCCNTATNNCCAACGCGATGAAATGATGAAGGAAATCTGCTTTATCTCCGATGTGGCGACCCTGCCCAAATGGATGAAAGTATCGCAGGCCATTGATTTTGTGGAAGGCGTCCACCCCAGTTTCAACAGGGAAAAAGCCCTCGCCTTCCTGTCCGGCACTAGCGTTCCTCTGGATAAAAAAATTCGTAAGCTATCAAAAGGCATGATCGTGCAGGTTCATCTGGCGCTTATCATGGCCATTGATGCTAAAATTCTGGTGTTGGATGAACCAACGCTGGGACTTGACATCCTTTACCGGAAGAAATTCTATCACCAATTGCTGGAAGATTTTTTCGATGAGGACCGCACCATCCTGATCACCACCCATCAGGTGGACGAGATTGAAAATATCCTGTCTCAGGTGATCTTCATCCGGGAAGGGGAAATCGCCCTCTCTGCGACCATGGAAGATATCGGGGAACAATGGCTCGTACTGAACCCCCCGACTGAAAATATTGAGGCGGCCCGCGCCCTGTCTCCCGTTTCGGAACAAACATTACTGGGCCGGACGTCTTTTATCTTTAACGGCCCGTCCCGCGCTGAGCTTGCGTCCTTGGGCGAAGTAAGCCGGGTCAGCCTGTCTGATTTATTTGTCACGCTTATGGAAGGAAAATAACCATGACGTCCTTACACAGCAAAACCAAAGCCCTGATCATTGCCGGCTTTATCAGCCTGATCATGATCGCCGGGATTGCCAATTTATCCTATGCCACACAGAAAAAGTCCGTATTAGATTTTGACCAACCTGCCATCCCCTGCAGCTTTATTTTCTGTAGTCTGGTATAGCGCATGATTTTTGGACCCCTCACGTATAACAATACAAGCCGGAGAAATTAAATGTTTGCCTCCATAATCAAAATAAACGGATATAATCCCTTTAAAGCCTTGATGCTTCGGGAATATTGGGAGAATAGCAGGGCCATATTCACAACCCCGCTGGTGATTACCGCCATCTCGATGGTCCTTATCATTATCAGCATGGGTCTGTTTGGCCGCGCCATTCATATTGATGGGGCCTCTTACACCCTTAGTGAAGTCATTGCCAATATGTCCGTGCAGGATACTCAGGATTTAAGCGACCATATCAACCATCTTCTGCTGGCCTCCTCCGCCCCGATTATGATCGGCGTCTGGTTTTGCATGGTTTTCACCGCCCTTGGCTCGCTTTATGACGAAAGAAAAGACAACAGCATCCTGTTCTGGAAATCCATGCCCGTATCGGATATGCAAACGATCCTGTCAAAAATTCTGACCGTCACCATCGTTATCCCTCTCGTGGCCATTGGCTTTGCCTTTATCTTTCAGATTTTCCTGTTGATTGTCGGGTCTCTCTATACCATTGGCACAGAATACAGCGCATGGGACCTGCTATGGTCTTCCACAAACATGCCGGTATTGCTGTTAAATGAAGTCGTCTACCTCCTTATGTTCAGCCTGTGGGCTCTGCCGGTATTTGCCT
>JAESPY010000111.1 GCA_016765435.1 Emcibacter sp. | reverse complement strand
GTCGTGCTGGAATAACCCGCGTATCATTGAAAACCAGCACATCGCCAGCCTGCAGAAAATCGGTCAGATCGGTAACATGCTTATCTTGTATGTCATTTTTCTGTACCACAAGAAACCGCGCCCCGTCGCGAGTGCGAGCGGGGCGAAGAGCAATGAGCTTTTTGGGAAGCTCAAAATCAAAAAGATCTACTTTCATTCGGCGTCAGCAGCAACCTGCATCTTGACGATCAGATCNGGTTCTGCNCCCGTGCTNANGTTGTCTACNTGCTCCATGCCNTCGATAACCTGTCCCCATACGGNATATTNNCCGTCNAGATGNGGCGCTGTATCAAAACAGATGAAGAACTGGCTATCGGCACTNTCNGGCATGGCAGAACGGGCCATNGAGGCTGTACCNCGCACATGTGNCTTATCAGAAAATTCCGCCGGGATATTCTGNCCGGAACCGCCAGTGCCATTNCCNGACGGATCACCGCCCTGNGCCATAAANCCNGGAATTACCCGATGGAATTTCAAACCATCNTAAAATCCCTCACGGGCAAGTTCCTTGATNCGNGCCACATGTTTTGGGGCAACGTCGGGATATAGTTCAAGTGTCACCCGGCCATCTTTAAGCTCAAGGTAAAGAGTATTTTCCAAATCCATTATATTTATTCCTCTGATTTTACGTCTGCAGCNANCTGCATTTTTATGATTTTATCCGGNTCTTGCAANGCTGGTACTACACCTTCCTTGATGTGGTCAACATATTTCATGCCGCCNATGACCCGNCCCCATATGGTATAAAGGCCATCCAGATGTGAACTGACGTCCAAAACAATAAAAAACTGGCTATCCGCGCTGTTNGGNTCATCAGAACGGGCCATGGANAATGTGCCTTTTAAATGAGTAAGGTCTGAAAANTCCGCCGGGATATTCTGGCCNGAACCNCCGGTNCCATTGCCGGACGGGTCACCACCCTGGGCCATAAANCCGGGGATNACCCGGTGAAANGTCAAGCCGTCGTAAAANCCTTNNCGCACCAATTCCTTAATCCGNGTCACTGTTTTTGGAGCAANCTCAGGATACATTTCAATGGTTACNCGGCCATCTTTCAAATCAAGATACAGNATATTGTCAAGATCTGTGGCCAANGCCNTATTTGGNGCNATGCTACCTATTAAAAACAAGGCCATGANCGCCTTTAAAATTATTCTCATCNTATAATCCATTATTCTGATCATNATTTATTAAGTTTAGCCAGAACTTCNTCTCNTACCGTTTCTGGAACAAATGCCGAAATATCNCCATCGAAACGGGCNATTTCCTTCACTAACCGCGAGGCTATTGCCTGTAATGACGGGTCCGCCATAAGNAATATTGTNTCNATATCCGGATTCAACTTATAATTCATNGCCGTCATCTGAAACTCATATTCAAAATCTGATACCGCGCGCAATCCCCGNATGATGGCCGTNGCCTCAATTTGCTCTGCAAAAGTCATCAGNAGACAGCTAAACGGTCTGACTTCTATGGAAACNCCAGTATCNCGCTCAATAAAGGCCGTTTCNCGGCGAACCATATCTACCCGTTCCTCAAGATCAAATAATGCNGTCTTTGAGGGATTGGTTGATATGCCAATAATAAGATGATCAACAAGCTTCNCACAGCGCGAAATGATNTCAATATGACCGTGGGTTACGGGATCAAAACTACCCGGATATAATCCAATACGCTTTTTTCCTGTCATGATCTCGCACTCCCTGCNCCTGAAATATCATTCATCCGACACTTCATTTTCGCTTGATTCGTCATTATTATTTTCAGAAGATTCTTTGCTCACATCTTCACTTTCAATGTCCTCATCATCTTCACTGGCTTCAGGTTCCTGAACACGCTCAACAGAAACAATCTGNTCCTTGTCNCCGACTTTAAAGAGGGTNACGCCCTGTGTATTNCGGCCNGCNACCCTNACGTCAACAACNGGAACGCGGATCAGGCGNCCNTGATCGGTAACCATCATNANNTGGTCNAGATCATTGATGGGGAAGGCCCCGATAACCGANCCATTNCGNGCGGAGGTTTCAATATTGATAATCCCCTTCCCGCCACGTCCGGCAATACGGTAATCATAGGCAGATGTTCGCTTGCCATAACCGTTAACCGTGATNCTCAGGATAAATTGCTCATTTTCCTGCATATATTCTATGCGTTCAGCGGTCATATTTTCCGGNACCTCGGGATTTTCTCCCCGGCGAGTTGCCGCAACATATTTAAGNTANGCACCNCGTTCATCCGTACTTGCNTCCACATTATGTAAAATGGACATGGACACGACTTCATCGCCTTCTGCCAATCGTATNCCNCGGACGCCATCGGAATTNCGTCCTTTAAACAGNCGCACGGCNGTNGCNGCAAAGCGNATACATTTTCCGCCNTTCGCAGCCATCAATACATCNTCNGTNTCGGCACANGCGGCAACCCCGATCAGGCTATCACCTTCNGATANGCGGATCGCNATTTTGCCGTTGGCNCGCACATTGGAGAAATCAGACAATAGATTNCGGCGAACATTACCTTTTTGCGTGGCAAAGATGGCATGCAGNTCACCCCAACTATCCTCATCTTCNGGCAAAGGCAGAATNGTGGATATNTTTTCNCCCTGTGCCAATGGCAGAATATTGATCAGAGCNTTNCCTTTTGATGTGGGAGAACCGATAGGCANNTTCCACACTTTNAATTTATAGACNTGACCAAAGTTGCTGAAAAACAGAATNGGGACGTGAGTATTAGACACAAAGACATTGCGGAGGAAATCTTCATCCTTGGTGCTCATGCCTGATCGTCCCTTGCCCCCGCGCCGTTGGGCACGGTAGGTTGTCAAAGGTACCCGTTTGATATAGCCAGTATTGGTAACCGTAACCACCATGTCTTCACGTTGGATGAGGTCTTCATCCTCGAAACCAAAGGCATCAAGAGCAAATTCTGAGCGGCGCGGTGTGGCGAAAGCTTCGCGGTATTCAACAAATTCTGACCGCATAATGCCATAGAGCCGTTCCCGGCTACGCAGGATATCGATATAATCTTCGATTTCTACGGCCAGACCTTCTAATTCTTTGCCGATATCATCCCGGCCAAGTGCGGTCAGACGATGTAGTCTGAGTTCCAGAATTGCGCGAACCTGTTTTTCGGAAAGCATGTATTTTCCGTCGACCACTTCCCGGCCCGGTTCGTTGATCAATTCAATATACCCCTGAACATCAACCGCATCCCAAGCTTCGGTCATGAGCCTTTCACGGGCTTCTGCCGGATTTGGCGCGCTGCGGATCATGGCGACAATCTTGTCCAGATTATTAACCGCAATCACCAAACCAACCAAAATATGTGCCCGGTCCCGTGCCTT
>JAESPY010000110.1 GCA_016765435.1 Emcibacter sp. | reverse complement strand
AACATATGTTGGTTATGAGGTCCGGGATAATGTTGCCTGGATTATGTTGCAACGCCCCCAATATAGCAATGCGCAGAATTATCGGTTGCTGAACCAGTTGGATGACTGTTTCAAAAAAGCCGTCGAAGATGAAGAGGTTATAGCGATTGTTCTGGGGGGAGAAGGCAAGCATTTCTCCGCCGGACATGATATCGGCACGCCGGAGCGGGACAGGCATATGTCCAGAGAGCGCAAAACATTATGGTATGACCATGTGGGCAAACCCGGTGCCGAGGCGCAATATGTTCTGGAGCAGGATGCCTATCTGGGCTTTTGTCGCCGTTGGCAGGAAATTCCGAAACCGACCATTGCGATGGTGCAGGGGGCCTGTATTGCCGGGGGGCTTATGCTGGCGTGGGTCTGTGATATGATTGTGGCGTCTGACGATGCCTTTTTTCAGGACCCCGTGGTTCATATGGGAATTCCGGGCGTGGAATATTTTGCTCATGCGTTTGAATTGCCGCCGCGTATTGCCCGTGAATTTTTGCTTTTGGGACAACGGATGCCTGCGGAACGGGCCTATATGTATGGCATGGTCAATCGGGTGGTGCCAAGGGCGGAATTATTGGACACTGTCACAGAGATTGCGGCTGATCCGGTCAAGCGGCCCCGTTTTGGAATGACACTCACCAAACAGGCCGTGAATTATGTCGAGGACTTGCGCGGCAAACGTACCGCCATGGACGGCGTATTTCATATGCATCATCTGGCCCATGCCCATAATCAATTGGTCAGTGGCAATCTGGTCAATAATCTGGATGTGAAATCCATGGCCAAAGCCAACAAAGAAAAGGAATAGCACTATATGGCACAGGGACCGCTTTCGGGGCTTAAAATTATTGAATTTGCCGGGATAGGCCCGGGACCATTCTGTGGCATGCTTTTGTCCGACCTTGGGGCCGATGTGGTTCGTATTGATCGCAAGGGCACCGTGGGCGGCGCGTCTGATGATGTGATTGCAAGGGGGCGGCGTTCTGTGGCTCTTGATCTGAAAAATCCGGCTTCCGTTGAGCTATGCCTAAAATTAATGGAAACGGCGGATGCTATATTCGAAGGTTTTCGTCCCGGTGTCATGGAACGGCTCGGCCTTGGGCCGGATGTGGCGTTGGCCCGCAATCCANANCTTGTTTATGGNCGNATGACCGGATGGGGGCAGGATGGCCCNTATGCTCATGCCGCGGGTCATGACATTAATTATANTGCCATCAGCGGCGCTTTGCACGCCATTGGCGAGGCGGAAAAACCAATGCCGCCCTTAAATGTGGTTGGCGATTTCGGCGGCGGATCGCTTTATTTGGCCTTTGGTCTTTTGGCGGGGGTGCTACATGCGCGCAGCACGGGACAGGGGCAGGTTGTTGACAGCGCGGTGAGCGATGGCGCNGCGTCTTTAATGTCNATGTTCTATGGTTTNAAAACCTCGGGNNGATGGAAAGATCAGCGCGAGNCAAATGCGTTGGACGGCGGGGCGCATTTTTATAATACCTATCAATGTTCAGATGGNAAATGGATATCNCTTGGCCCGATAGAACCAAAATTTTACGCGTTGATGCTGGAGAAAACCGGGATTACAGACCCGCATTTTGATCAGCATATGGTGCGGGATGAATGGNCCGCCCTGAAAGAAAAAATCGCTAAGGTTATTGTCACAAAAACACGTGATGAATGGGGNGAATTGATGATGGGNACNGATGCTTGTTTNGCNCCGGTTCTCAGTCTGGAAGAAGCCCCGCTGGANCCTCATAATGTGGCCCGTAANACNTTTGTTGANGATAATGGTGTCGTGCAACCGGCTCCGGCNCCACGATTNTCGGCCACGCCGGGGGAGATACAGGGACCNCCGCCACANAATGGCGCACATAATGAAGAAGCTCTGGCCGACTGGGGAATTGACGCNGCNGTTGTTCGNGATATGAAATCTTCCGGNGCGATGTAGNGAATAGCAACTGGCTTGACTTCGTTTAAATATGCATCATAATGCAATATTATAATCATAAATACAGGATGAACCGGCTATGAATTATCGGCGCAACGCTTTAAAGGCTATATATGCTCTTCCTCTGGCATTGGGGGTCATGTCCCTGAAGCAAACGACNGCAGAGGCAAAGCCAATGGAAAAAAGCGACAAGCATATTCTGGCCGGGATCATAGCGCGGCAGGAAAAAATGGAAGCTAGGCAACAGATCGAAGATGTTTTATATCTTTATGCCCGTGGGTGGGACCGTCTTGATGAAGACGCTTTGCGGTCATGTTTTTTCGAGGAATCTGAGCATCAGCATGGGTCTTTCAAGGGAAAATCCCATGATTTGATCACGGGCGGTATGAAATATATTGGGGCAAAGGTTATGACCACCACCCATATGATTACCAATCCGCTTATTGAAATTTCCGGTGATAAAGCCATATCCGAATGCTCCTTTTTCGCCCATCATCGCCGGATGAATAAAGCCGGGACCGAGGAAGAAGACTATTTCATCAAAGGCCGTTATCTGGATAATTTTGAAAAACGAGATGGTCAGTGGAAAATCATCGCCCGTCGTGGTTTAAATGATTTTGAACGGGTGGTTGCGCGTGCGGATCAAACTCTTGCCTCGGCACCAAAGGAACAGTTGGGCGCGCGCAAACCTGCTGATCCGCTTTACCAGATGCTGAGTGATTTCCACGGAGCATCATAAAAGGTTTCTGTGATGAAACATATGTTGAATATCAATGGTCGTAATATTGCCGTAGAGGCAGATTCTGAGACACCGTTATTATGGGTGTTGCGAGATGAGCTGCATCTGACCGCCACAAAATATGGCTGTGGCATTGCCCAATGTGGGGCTTGTACGGTTTTGGTGGACGGCGAAGCGGTGCGGTCCTGTCAAATGCCCATTGAAGATTTGACCGATGTTAAAATCACCACGCTTGAAGGGCTGGAGGGCAAGCACCCCCTGCAAAAAGCCTGGGTGAAACATGAGGTGCCCCAATGTGGATATTGTCAGTCCGGGCAGATTATGTCTGCGGTGGCTCTCTTGTCTGAAATTCCCCATCCGTCCGATGATGATATTACGGATTATATGTCGGGAAATATCTGCCGTTGTGGTACTTATCAGCGCATCCGGGCAGCGATCAAAGGCGTGGCCGATGGGTCGGTTTGAGGTAATTTATGAATAATAACATCACTGGCTTGCATCTCTCCCGCCGCAAAATGTTGATTGGCGCTCTTTTCGCGGGTGGTGCGTTGTTTGTCGGGCCGCTGGGGTCATTGTCTGATGCCGTATCGGATGAGGGTTTCGGCGATTTTGGGCCTTTTCTGAAAATTACCCCGGACGGGATCGTCACGGTGATTTCCAAACATTGTGAATTTGGTCAGGGTGCGCATACGGGACTAGCGATCATCGTGGCAGAAGAACTGGATGCCGACTGGGCACAGGTGCGGGTGGAAATGGCCCCGGCCAATATGGCGCTATTCGGCCATACGAAACTGAAAATTCAAATCACGGGCGGATCGTCTAGCATCAGTAACTCATGGGACCAGCTGCGTAAGGTAGGTGCCACAGCACGGGTAATGTTCCAAGAAGCTGCAGCGGATTTGTGGCAGGTTCCTGTGGCTGAAATCACCATAAAGTCCAGCATCGTTCATCATGTGAAATCCGGCAAGACAGCAAAATTAAGTGATTTGTTAAAGCGGGCCTCTAAAATCCCGCCACCGGATGAGGCCCCCTTGAAAAAGCCCGAAGATTACCGACTTATCGGGACAGATAATGCGCCCCGGTTGGATAGTTGGGATAAATCAACGGGAAAAACGGTTTTTACACAGGATGTCATTTTACCGGATATGCTGATCGCGGTCGTCCTGCATTCTCCCCGTTTTGGCGGTAAACTAAAGAATTTTGAGGCCGGGGCCGCGAAGAAAGTTACCGGGGTTATCGGCGTTTTTGAAATTCCGTCCGGTGTGGCGGTGGTTGCCAAAAATACCTATGCCGCCTTAAAGAGCCGGGATTTGGTGCAAGCCTCATGGGATGACAGCGCGGCAGAAATGCGCTCCGATGGGCAAATTCTAGCGGAATATCAGGCCATTGCAGCGGGAGACATCGCAGCGGATTGGGCATCTTTTGAAACAGCAGGAGATGTTGCCGGGGCCTTTAAGGGCGATCATGATACGCTCACTTGTAAGTTTGATTTCCCTTATCTGGCTCATGCGGCAATGGAACCTATGAACTGTGTTGCACAGGTTGAGGGTAAGCGGGTGAAGGTGACTTACGGTGCGCAAAGCCAAACCGGGGATCAGAGGAATATCGCCGCCATCGTGGGCTGCACGCCGGATGAGGTTGAAATTGTGACTCTGCCTGCGGGCGGCAGTTTTGGGCGGCGGTCAGTGGCAACGTCAGATTATCAAAGTGAGGCCGTGCATATCGCTCGTAAGGTTGGTGGTTTCAGGCCGATAAAATTAATCTGGACCCGCGAAGATGATACCGCAGGCGGTTCTTACCGGGCTTTGGCTCATCATAAAATTGATCTGGAACTGGACAAGGCGGGTTATCCTTTGGCTTGGCAGCACCGGATTGTCACGGCATCTATTCTGGCCGGAACGCCCTTTGCGGCGGGGGTCCGAAACGGCGTTGATGGGACTGTGGTCGAAGGGGTGCAAAATGCGCCCTATTTCAAAGCGATCCCCGTGGTGGATGCACAGGTGAGTATGCCAAAATCGCCCGTTACGGTGTTATGGTTGCGCTCTGTGGGGTCAACCCATACCGCCATGGCCATGGAACATACCATTGATCAGCTTGCCTATAAGGCGGCCATTGATCCGGTGGCTTATCGCCGGGCTTTATATGAAAAAGCGGGCAATGACCGTCATTTGCGGGTATTGGACCTTGTGGTGGAAAAATCCGGTTGGGGGTCTCCCATTGAGGGTGGCTGGGTGCGCGGTATCGCGATCCATGAATGTTTTAATACGGTAGTTGCTAATGTGGTTGAGGTCCGGTTAGAGGACGGTGAGCCTATTGTCCGGCGTGTGGTTCTGGCCGTTGATTGTGGTTTGGCAATTTCCCCTGATCAGGTTCGCGCTCAGATGGAAGGCGGGGTGATGTATGGCCTTTCCTTTGCTCTTTATGGCGAGGTAAAAATGGAAGAAGGTATCGTGCAGAATACCAATTTTGACAGCTACCGGGTATTAAGAATGGAAGATGCGCCGATTGTGGAAACTCATATATTACCGTCTGCCAATGCGCCTTCTGGGGTCGGGGAACCGGGGACACCCGTTGTTGGTCCGGCGGTTGCCAATGCTCTGTTGACGTTGACAGGGAAACCCACGGTCTCCCTGCCGTTTGTCAAAAGCTAAAGTCTTTCGATGATGGTTACATTCGCCATGCCGCCTGCTTCACACATGGTTTGAAGCCCATAGCGTTTATTTTGATCTTTCAGCGCATGAACCAACGTTGTCATTAGCTTGGCCCCACTGGCCCCGAGGGGATGACCCAGTGATATGGCCCCACCATGAACATTCAGGCGTTCAGGATCGCCGCCCATTGCCTGTAGCCATGCCAGAGGAACCGGGGCAAAGGCTTCGTTGATTTCATAGAGATCAATATCCGAAATGGACATGCCTGCTTTTTTCAGGGCCTTTACTGTTGCTGGAATTGGCGCATTCAGCATGACAACAGGATCATGTCCCAGAACCGTCATTTGATGAATACGGGCCAGAGGGGCGACATTCAAGGTTTTTAAGCCAGCCTCATTGACGATCATAAGCGCGGCGGCACCGTCACAAATCTGACTGGCGTTGGCGGCTGTGGTCCGGCCCCCTTCTTGCAGAAGCTTTACTTTGCCGATCGACTCAAGGCTGGCGTTATACCGAATCCCTTCATCGGCAATATGCATTTCCGTTGTGCCATCCTCCAGTGTGATTTCCAGCGGGACAATCTCATTTTTGAATTTTCCGGCTTCTGTTGCCGCGACGGCTTTACGGTGGCTTTCCACGGCAAAACGATCAAGGGCTTCCCGGTCAAGGCCAAACATATCGGCGAGCTTCTCCGCCCCGCCAAACTGGCTGAAAGGTTCAGGGTAACGGGTCTCAAGAGCGGGACTGCGATAGGTGCCAAAACCATGTTTCTGCGCCAATGTCCATGGCAGGCCCATGGGGACGCGGGTCATGCTTTCCACGCCAGCGGCAATGACAATATCCATGGTGCCGGACATGACGGTGGCGGCGGCAAAATGCAGGGCTTGTTGCGATGACCCGCATTGGCGGTCAACAGTGGTGCCGGGAATGCTTTCCGGCAGACCAGCGGACAGGACGGACAGGCGGCCAATATTTGCCCCCTGTTCACCGCCGGGACAGGCACAGCCCATAATCACATCCTCGATCAGTGCCGGGTCAATATCGGTGCGTTTGACCAAGTCTTTTAGAACTGCCCCCGCAAGATCATTTGGATGCCAACCGGCAAGTCTTCCTTTCCGGCGTCCTCCGGCAGTTCGGTTGGCGGCAACAATATATGCTTCAGTCATGGCAAAATCCTTATATCCAGTAATGATGGAGGAAAACGGCGCTTCCCCATGTTAATTATGTTGTTCGGGAGGTATAATTTCTTTTACGATCCCATAAAATTAACCTATAGTGCAAAATCTCATTGCCAAACGTATTTGTCAAGCGTATTATCCAAATGGATTATTTACAGCAAGGACTGGATGATGTTCGTGGCCAGCCGGGAAAGTACGATTTTGAGGGCAAAGATTATACAGTGCTGGTGTAGGCTTGTTGTCCTGAACAGATCGAAGGAAGGAATATAATGATATCTGATGTAAAACTTGGGGTTAACCTTTATAAATTCCCGTCATTTGGGCCGGAAGTGGAACCGTTGGTTGAATATGTCAAATTGGCGGAAGACCTTGGCTTTGAGCATCTGC
>JAESPY010000109.1 GCA_016765435.1 Emcibacter sp. | reverse complement strand
GCGGAACTGGGGGAAGACCCCATCGAATGGCGCAAGAAATGGCACAAAACCATCGGTGATGATGGCTGGTGTCTGGGGGTGACATATAACAGTTGTGCGTTGGATGAATGTCTGGACCGGGCCTCGGCGGCCATTGGCTGGACGGAAAAGCGCGCGAAATATAAGAATCAGACCGGAACAATACGGCGCGGCATTGGTGTCGCGGTGATGAACCATACCAGCGGGGCCATGCCCATGCTGCTGGAGCATACGGTTTGTGATGTTCTGTTGCATCAGGATGCGACCGCGACCATCAATCTCGCCTGTTCCGACATGGGGCAGGGGTCCCATACCACTCTGCGGCAGGTGGCGGCAGAGACATTGGGCTTCTCCTATGACGATGTTCATATTGCCACGGGCGATACGGATGCGGCCGGGTTTGACATTGGCGCGCATGCCAGCCGGACACTTTATGTGGGTGGCGGTGCGGTGAAGCAGGCTTGCGAAGATGTGCGGCGGCAGATTTTTGAACGGGCGGCACTGGAATTGGAAGAGGATGTGGCGGACCTTTATATGGAAGACAAGATCATTCATGTTAAGGGATCGTCCAATAAGTCCATCTCGGTACAGACCATCGCTGATCAGGGGGTTAATAATTTCATGAACCCTGAAACGGGCGAATTGATCGGCCAGCCCGGACAGATACAGGGTTATGCCAGTTTCTTTCCGCCCCATAATGCGCCGCCTTTCGGGGCAAGCATCGCAGAGGTGGAAGTGGATATGGAAACCGGAGAGGTCAAAGTCCTTGAACTGGTCAATGCCCACGACGTGGGCCGGGCCATTCATCCGGGGATCGTGGAAGGACAACTGGACGGCGGCGCACAGCAGGGGCTGGGCATGGTGCTGACGGAAGAGACTTATTATGATGAGAAAGGTATCTGTCGGAATAACAGCTTTACCGATTATAAGATGTTAGGGCCGTCCGATATGCCGAAAATGACCAATATTTTGGTGGAAAACCCGGACCCTACTGGCCCGTTTGGGGCCAAGGGTGTGGGTGAGGCCGGAATTGTGCCGCCCGTTGGGGCCACAGCCAATGCTATTTTCAATGCCATTGGGATTCAGATATTGGAGGCTCCGATCACGCCGGAGAAAATTCTAAAAGCTTTGGAGGAGCAAAAAGCCGCTTCATAGGATATCATTGTAAACTACCAAGCCGCCTTCTCTCCCAGAATTTGAAGGCGGCTTTNATTTTGGCTNNGGGAAATANTGGAAGGNTGCTTGAGGANAANCCNNAGGCTTACCGNTTTGCGCCGGGCACCCATAATATATCATCGGCCCCATTGTTGTTGAGAACACGGCTCATGACAAAGGCATGATCCGACAGACGGTTNAGNTAGCGGATTACAACCGGATTGATGTCTTCTGTTTCGGCAACCTTGACCAGCAGCCGTTCGGCCCGCCGGANAATGGTNCGNCATTGATGCAGATAAGCCGCTGCNGCACTNCCNCCCGGNAGAACAAAAGAATTCAGCGGGGCCAGATTTTCATTCATCTGGTCGATTTCCTGTTCCAACCGGACGACTTGAGAGTCGATGATCCTCAACTCATATTCTGCTTTAACGGAACCTGCGGGGGTTGAAACATCCGCTCCGGCATCAAACAGGTCATTCTGNATNCGNGACAACATGGCATCATAGCTGTCGTCTTNNAGNGNNCCNGTNTGNAAACGGGCAAGNCCGTAAACNGCATTGGCCTCATCAATGGTGCCATAGGCCTCTATACGCGGGGCATATTTGGGTTGGCGGCTGCCATCGGTCAGGGACGTTTGGCCTTTGTCGCCGCCTCTGGTATATATTTTTGTCAGTTTAACCACGGATGCTTACCCTTATGTATAAAGATACAGATATAGAATGACGAGGGCCAGAGTGGCAAATTGNGAGACAATTCTGGCCTGCATTAAACGGTTACCNTTCTTTTTATTAAAGTCACCGCCCTGACTCATGGACGCGACNCCGGTAATCATAATGCCGCCCGTAATAATTATGCCAATGACAATCAGAATAAGAAGCCAGTTCATAGGGAGATATTCCTTTTTTGGTAAGTTGGACCGAAGGATATAGGGTTTTTCACCAAATATCTAGAGCCTGTTGTCAAACAAAGNGTTTAATAATGTTCTTGTGATGGGTTATCCNGTTTGGCGACAAACACATTCATATGATTATGGCCGATGCGGTCCAATATATGATTTGAGCCTGTCGGTGGGCCGATGCTCAGGGCCGTACCGTTGATTTTGACCAACATGCTAACTCTTCACANATATGTTCTTCTGGCTTCNGTGGAAAAAGAACCAACCAAGCCACAGAAAGGCGGTGATACCTATGGCGGTGAAGATGGCGGGCATGGGGTTGCCCAGTGAACTGATGGAACCGGAATAGGCTGCAATCAGAACGTAGGGCACGCTGCTGATAGACCATGCGCTGAGGAATTTGAAAAAGGGTATCCGGGTGGAGCCAGACAGGCAAGATGTGACCTCTGGCAACATGGGCAAGGCGCGGGACAGTAATATCATGGCAAAACTGTGCTTGTGAAAAGTAATTTTCATCTCTTCGCGTTTGTCATCATCTTTAATCAGAAAGCGCAAAATTCTATTGCCATAAATAAAGCTCAGCAGATACCCGCTGCATCCGGCAAGCATAAGTCCGGTAACAGAAGCCAGAACGGCCAGCGGATAGCCTAGAAAATACCCAGATAACATAATCAGGCTTAAGGTGGGTACGGTAATGAATAGATCCATAACCAACAATGCAATGACAATGGAAATGATATAGATGGGCGGCGCATCTTTGGCTTGGGCAAACCAGCTTTCAATCTGCTCTAAACTTAGGAGCCCGGTTGTCTTGGCAACGATAAAGGTCGTTGTAAAAACCAAAAACAAAAGCAGCATTATTTTGAGCATTTCTTTCATGATCGTCTTTCAGATAATATTATTTTGGGTATAGGACAGCAATCTCAAGCCCATTAAGATATTCATCTTTTGTTACTTTTGATTTTTTGAATTGGAGCGGGCCAAAGGTTTTAACCCGTTACCTTAGGGGCACGCTCGTCACGCTAAGCCGTATTAAAAGCCGCCAAATAAAATAGCTGGGCCACCATTATTTGTGGTTACGTCATTCAATGCCACCTTTTGATTCCAGGTCAGCAGGATATTCTGTTTTCTGGCCATGATGCGATGTCCCACATCTCCGGCGAGGGTCTGGAATATTTTCCTGTCCTTACCTTTTAGAGTGATTCCCGTGGGGATTTTCAGGCGCAGAGGATTGACCTGTTTGCCGTTCATTATCACTTCATAATGCAGATGCCGCCCGGTAACCCGGCCTGTGGCGCCCACATAACCAATGATCTGTCCTTGCTTCACCCGTTTTCCTGCTTTGACGCCCCGGCCATATTTGCTCAGGTGAGCATAGGCGGTTTTATAGGTGCTATTATGACGAATACGCACATAATTCCCGTAGGAGCCATAGCGGGAGGCCCGTTCGACAATACCGTCCCCGGCGGCCATGATTGGCGTTCCAGTCGGGGCACTGAAGTCCAGCCCTTTATGCATGCGGGTATAACCAAGGACCGGATGTTTGCGTTTGCCGTAATAAGAAGATAGCCGCGCCCCTTCGATGGGGGTCCGCATGAGGGACTTTTTGGCGCTCTGGCCATTTTCGTGGAAATAATCCGCGAAATGAGATTTAACGGGCTTGTATCGGTAAAGGCTGATCGGTTTACCGCGCAGGGTGAGCTTGGCATATAATATATGGCCTTATTCGACCCGACGGCCATCTTCAGACATTTTGCGTTCATAGAAAATTTCGAATCTATCGCCTTTGCGAATCTCCCGTTGGAAATCCACATCAAAGGAGAAAATACGAATCATATCGACGATAACGCTGTTGGGCAGGCCCTCGCGGTAAGCAGAGAGAAACAGGCTGTCTTCTATCACGCCCTGAACATGTCGGGTCAGGGTGAGGGAGGGCAGGTCTTCCAATGTGGCTTTAAAACTGTCGTCTGTACGGTTCACCCGGATCATATGATCAAAGTTCTTCCGCATATTCAGCCCACTTAGGCGGCCTTGTGCATCATAAGCCGCCTGTAAAGTCTGGCCGATTTGTAACTTCTTCATGTCATAATGCTGGGACAGAGCCTTTATAGCTTTATAGGCATCTTTGCGTTCAGCCCCGCTTGTGACCAATATATCCATCATGCCCTGACCCCGTTTGACGCTGACTTCCCGAAGATCAAGTTCCGGTTCCACGGGGCCGCTATCTTCTATGGGTAGGTCATCGGACGGCACATAGTTGGCATTGTCCAGATATTCTTCCTCAAGGGCAATAATCTGTGTTTGGCTTATATCTTGTGAGATACCGTCAGATTCGGAGGTGGGCAGATCAATAAGATTCCCCAATGTGACCCCGCATATAAAGAGGGCCGCCCCGGAAAGAAGGTGCTGATTCTTATTCATAAGTATGTTTTTAAGCCAAAATATGGCTGATTCTCTATTGTTCATATAAAATTTCTAACGCATTTTAACGAATTAAGGGTTAAAAATGCCAATAGAATACCCATATGTCAAATAGCAGCTCTGCCCAGGACATTCATTTTGATTAATTAGCGGTGTTAACCCCCCTTATTTAATGAGAAAACCGCAGAGAACCGCGATTGTAAAAAAAACTTCAAAAAAAAGTAATTTATCTGTTTACAAGACTTTGAAGTGGCCCTATAACCCGCTTCACCAACACGGCGGAAGCCACTGAGACACCTTCTTCGGAAGGGTTGAGGATGAGAGTTTCGCAGGGTGTTGGATCGCATTGAGAATAAGATCTGAGATG
>JAESPY010000108.1 GCA_016765435.1 Emcibacter sp. | reverse complement strand
TTCCAAAGTAGCCTTGATCTCATCGGAATATTTGTCCCAACAAAGCTCTTTGGTAAAATCAGGGGCCGCCGCCAACCCAACGAAGCCCTTTACCCTGTCCCCCAGTTCAAGAGCGCAGAGAAGTCCGATCCACCCCCCCATGCTGGAACCAACCAGAATGAGGTTTCCCGTTGTCACCTGAGCGATGACTGCCATCGCATCCTCTGCCCATGCGCCGATCGTGCCCTCGGTAAATTCACCGGATGACTGCCCATGCCCCGAATAATCAAACCGGACATAAGCCTGTCCTCTGGAACGACAAAATTCATCCAGCGCCACGGCCTTTGAGCCTTCCATATCAGACATTAAACCGGGAAAGAATACAACTGTCGGGCCTTTGCCCTGATGGTATTTATAGGCCAGCTTTCGGCCCTTATGGGTGATATAATCCATACGTATTCCTCACATTGACACTAAATTCATGTTTTTACGATATAGCTACCCAAAAAACACAACTGCTGCTTGACACAAGTATTTTTCCTTATAGTGTCACCGAAGAATAAATAATAGACCAAATATAATGAGTGATCAGATGAATAAACCTAAAAATGTCGCCTTAACCCTGCCTGACAGCAGTGTCCGAACCTTTGACGGTCCGGTGGCAGGCAGTACACTGGCATCTGATATTGGACCCGGACTGGCCAAAGCGGCCATCGCCATCGTGGTGGACGGGGAACAATGGGATCTCAGCCGGGAAATCACTCAGGATTCAAACGTCGCCATCATCACCAACCGGGATGACGCGGCCCTCGAAATCCTACGCCATGATGCGGCCCATATTCTGGCCGAGGCGGTGAAGGAACTTTATCCTGAAGCTCAGGTTACCATCGGACCCTCTATTGATAATGGCTTCTATTACGATTTTGCCCGCGACACGCCCTTCACCACGGATGACCTTGTCATTATCGAAAAACGCATGGTGGAAATCATTGAACGGGATGAGGAAATCATCCGCAGTGAAATGGACCGCACGGAAGCCGTTAAATTCTTCCGGGATATGGGCGAGGAATATAAAGCCGAACTGATTGCCGCCATCCCCGAAGGCCAAACCATCACATTATATCGCCAAGGTGACTTTATTGATCTCTGCCGCGGTCCTCATCTGCCCAGCACCGGAAAGCTTGGCAAAGATTGCTTCAAGCTGATGAAGGTTGCCGGGGCCTATTGGCGTGGCGACAGCAATAATGAGATGCTGCAACGGATTTACGGCACCGCATGGCGCACCAAAAAAGAATTGAAAGCCTATCTCACCCGTCTGGAAGAGGCTGAAAAGCGCGACCATCGGAAAATTGGCAAAGAAATGAACCTGTTTCATTTTCAGGAAGAAGCGGCAGGCATGCCCTTCTGGCACCCCCATGGCTGGACCATCTATCAACAGATAGAAGCCTACATGCGCCGTAAACAGACACAATATGACTATAAAGAAATCAAAACGCCGCAACTGGTGGACCGCAAGCTTTGGGAGCAATCCGGCCATTGGGAAAAATTTCGCGAGCATATGTATACCTCAAAGGCGGACGAACGTGATCTTGCCTTTAAACCCATGAACTGCCCGTGCCATGTACAGGTCTTTAATCAGGGAATCATAAGTTACCGGGATTTGCCCTTGCAGCTGGCGGAATTTGGCTCCTGTCACCGTTATGAGCCTTCCGGTGCGCTGCACGGATTGATGCGGGTGCGCAGCTTTGTACAGGACGATGCCCATATTTTCTGCTCCAAAGACCAGATCACTTCAGAAACGGAAACTTTCTGTAAAATGCTGATGGAGGTTTATGAGGACTTTGGCTTTACCGACCTGAAAGTTAAATTCTCTGACCGCCCGGAAGTCCGTGCCGGAGAAGATTCCACTTGGGATGAAGCCGAGAAATTCCTGTTAGACGCGTTGAAAACAACCGGGCTTGAATATAGCTTGAATCCTGGCGAAGGNGCCTTTTATGGCCCCAAACTGGAATTTGTTCTGACCGATGCCATTGGCCGGGACTGGCAATGTGGAACGCTGCAACTTGATTTTGTCNTGCCGGAACGNCTGGATGCGTCCTACATTGGTTCGGATAATCANAAACATCGGCCCGTNATGCTGCATCGAGCCATCCTCGNNTCCTTTGAGCGNTTCATCGGCATTCTGATCGAAGAACATGCAGGNCGTTTCCCCCTGTGGCTGGCCCCGACTCAGGTGGTCGTCACGGGCATNACATCNGATCAGGACGATTATGTCCGCAGCGTATATGAGCAGTTAAANGCACAAGGCGTTCGGGCCGAAATGGACCTGCGCAGTGAAAAGATCAACTATAAGATCAGGGAACATTCCCATGCNAAGACTCCGGCCATATATGTGGTTGGCGGNCGCGAGGCAGAAGAAAATACTGTCACCGTCAGACGATTNGGGTCAAAGAAACAACAAACCCTTGATTTAAATGACGCAATTCGGGCCTTAATNGAAGAATCCCGNGCTCCCGATCAAAGACAGACCAAAGATAAAGCAGAGATAGAGCAATGATCGTTGCATTTTTTCTATTTTTTAAGTAATAGAGTATAAATACACCATTTTTAACAGCTAAGCGGGAATATACCGATATATGGTCCCCCGCAGGAGGAAATTAAATAGCCAGACGCCCAATGCAAGGCCTGCCATCCAAAAAAGGATTACGGGTTAATAACGAGATTACCGCAGATGAAATCAGATTGATTGATGACAGCGGTGAGAATCATGGCACTGTAAATATCGACAANGGCCTGACCATGGCAAAAGCGGTCGGGTTGGNTCTCGTGGAAATTTCTCCNAATGCNGAACCGCCCGTGTGCAAAATTTTGGACTATGGCCGNTTCCGCTATGCNGCNCAGAAAAAAGCNAGCCTCGCCAAAAAGAAACAGAAAACGGTCGAAGTTAAAGAAATCAAGCTNCGTCCCGGCATNGAAAAACATGACTATGATGTGAAGATGCGCTCTGTGGA
This sequence comes from Emcibacter sp., assembly GCA_016765435.1. GTDB lineage: Bacteria > Pseudomonadota > Alphaproteobacteria > Sphingomonadales > Emcibacteraceae > Paremcibacter. The sequence goes on along the minus strand of JAESPY010000108.1, from coordinate 2,486 downwards.
AAAATTCCTCACCGGNGGAGANAAGGTCAAAGTCACCCTGCGNTTTCGCGGNCGTGAAATGGCNCATCAGGAATNGGGCATGAATCTNTTAAAGCGGGTTCAGGAAGATTTCAACGAACTGGCTAAAATTGAACAAGCGCCAAAAATGGAAGGCCGACAAATCATTATGGTATTGTCGCCCAAATAACCGGACCAAAAGCATTNCGGTACTCCCTACAGAATTNCTNAATGGAATTCCCGAGTCGGTTCAATNTTNATTTAGAATGATTTTAAAAAGCCCCGTAAGCTTAACGCCCANCCCCGGCGTTGATTTNGGGGCTTTTTTCGGCTATAATNCNCCCCATATTGTGCGCCCATAGGTTAAGCACATCTTGGCACGCTGGAAAATATCAGCTGAATTTCCTAACGTGACCAGAGCAAGAACCCGCCCGTGATGGAATCTCCGGCGGGTTTTTCAATGGGTCCGGGTTTATCACCGGAGTTTATAATAGGCCCAGTTTATCAAAGAGAAAAGATCACTGAATTTTATCNACGGTGTAGCCTTTGGCCCGCAGCATCCTGANAATACCATCCTGCCCCACCAGATGGGCCGCNCCAACCACAATGAAGATTGTCTTGCCNCTGTTGATATGGCCTTCAATGGCCGGTAGCCATTTTTTATTACGGTNCACCAAAAGTGCCTGATACATTTCGGGCTGTTCTGCCATATCATCAACCATGGTTNTGGCCAGNCGCGCCGCATCACCAGACGCCCATGCCTCAAGATATTCATTCATNTANNTTTCAAAATCATCGAGCTTATCCAGCGTATCCGANAGCATGGCGGCCTGAACCGTTAANGGATGATCGATCAGCGCNGTCATGGAATCCAGCGGCGTTTCCAGACCAGATATGGTTTTTTGTTTCTGTCGTGCTTCGCCTTCCAGAAATTTATCTACGCCGCTGTTGGGGTCCATACCGCTTGACATGAATGAAATCAAAGACATCTGGATNGCTATAAACCAGGGTTTTGACTTGCGCGCTGTGGCCTCTTCCAATCCCATCAGTTTTTTGGCATAGCTCAGCATCTTACCGTAATGAACATCGTCCAGATNATTCTGCAAATTATCTCCGCCCGTAAAGAAAGCGTTTTTGATCACCATGGCCTGAATAGCCGCAGTGGCCTCTGGCGTAATCTCTGCTTCCATCACCAATTCCTGAGAACCTTCAAATGACGAACGAAGAATGCCGTTAAACCATTCGTAATTTGGCGGCAACACATGGAAAGATCCCAGTAGATATACTTTTCCTTCACCTTTTTCNACTTGCCACAAGGCCGGGTGAGCATGTACAACGTCGCCATCACTTGCTTTTGCAGGGCCGCACAGGACAACAAAACCGAAAAACAAAATGGTCACAAGNCGCAGNTTTATNCGGCTAAACATACTGAAAAACATATAAAATCCTCAAGCTAAATGGGCGTTATCCCTCTTTTACAAAGGTTATGTTTTAAACATGTTAACAACAAGGCAAATTTTAACAATAATATCTGGTGNNAAACCGCTTAAATCCCCTTGCAATCCCCGACAAACAGGGGTATACACCTCAACTTCATTGGGTGATATGGCTGAAACTTAGGGCATGCCTCATCACTCGGAAAGCTTGCGGCGGATGACCTCGTGTCATTTGTGCGTATAAAATTTGATAAAAGGAAAAGCTAAATGCCCAAAATGAAAACCAAAAGCAGTGCCAAAAAGCGCTTCAAAATCACCGGTACGGGAAAAGTACGAGCAACACAGGCTGGCAAACAGCATGGTATGATTAAACGCTCGAACAAAACACTACGTAACCAACGCGGTACCACCATTCTGTCAGATCAGGATGCACGCATCGTTAAAAAATTCATGCCCTACGGTTGATTAGGAAAATAAAATGGCACATGTAAAAAGAGGCGTGACATCTCACGCACGTCACAAAAAAGTTTTAAAACTGGCAAAAGGTTATCGCGGTCGTCGTAAAAGCACGATTCGGGTTGCCATGCAGGCTGTTGAAAAAGCCGGCCAATATGCTTATCGCGACCGGAAAGTCCGCAAACGGAAATTCCGGGCATTATGGATTCAGCGCATCAATGCCGCTGCCCGTTTGCACGATATGACTTATTCACGATTTATGAACGGCCTGAAACTCGCAGGCATCGAACTTGACCGTAAAGTTCTGGCTGATCTGGCCGTTCGCGAACCGGATGCTTTTAAAGCAATTGCTGATCAGGCACAGTCCGCACTTAGCGCCTAGCCCTCGATCACATTTCGGAACGACAACTTATCGTCAAGGAGCCTGCTGTAACAGCAGTAGGCTCCTTTTGTTTATTTTAAGACATTTTTTTATATATCGGGTGACAATATGGAAGACCTCCAGAAACTGGAAACAGAAATTACCGCTGCGATTGCCGCCTGTGACACATTATCCGGGCTTGAAGATCAACGTGTAGCAGAAGTTGGTAAAAAAGG
>JAESPY010000107.1 GCA_016765435.1 Emcibacter sp. | reverse complement strand
TGCCCCTTCATCATCATCTTCGCCGTCAAAACCCAGAAGACTGTCAATCTCTGTCTGGTCTAATACCCGGTCTGTGCCGCCCATNGCGGCNGCCATATCATCATCTTCGACAAGNTCATCACNCTCNCCGCCTTCGCNTTCGCCCTCACCTTCTTCGGCCATNGCCGCCCATTCGGCTGCAACGGCATCATCATCAATTTCTTCTTCGTCTGACATTTTATCTGTTATCCGTTAACCAGCATTTCTTTGAAGAGNACATCATTCACCCGGGTCGGATAAACGGCATCATTCACCTTAATCAATAATTCNTCCTTAAGCCGGAACATGCCCGCCGAGCCNTTTAAATCNTCNATCCGNAATTGACGCAAATAGGTTTGAAANTGGTCAATNATCCGGGGCATNTTTTGATTAAGCTCATCCAGAGCCGTCTGCTTGTCCACTTCNANCGCGATGGTCAGTTTNAGATATTTNGGNTTNCCCCCTGCCGTATCCAAATTGACCAGCATGGGNTCCAGTTCCAGAAACAAAAGTTCCGTCGGGACTTCCTCCACCACTTCTGCTTCTTGNCCGCCATGTTCAAGGTCNGTCGCATGNTCTNCGTCCTCCTCTTCCCCGCCGGACATAAAAAAGAACGCAGCNCCGCCCCCCANNGCAAGCACAAGGATCGCAACAACGGCAATNATAATTATCTTTTTACCGCTGGTTTTCTTCTGCTCCAGTCCCTCTGCGCCATCTTCTTCANCCGCATCGGACTTACCTTCATCACTCATTCTAACTCACCCTGTCTTCTTAAAAAGTATCAAGAGGCNATATTCCTNAACAAAATGTAAATTATTAATATTAACAAGTCGTTAGGAATTGCCCTCGGCCCTGACCTCATCCGCAGATCAANACATATTATTTATGGTTAACACAAAACACTATAGCAGGCAGAACATCCAATTGAAATATAGAAGTCACTATTATCACCCNCCCCTCAGCCCAACAAGATCAATTCCTNACCATCCNCGGCCCTCNATGGGAAATTTTACCGGGCAAACTCTGCCTCTTCTCCGAAAATAANATAAGTAAATTTATTAACNCATTGTTTTTNCTTAATTTTTTTTATGGCACGACATATGCATAGTGAAGGTCGGGAAAAATCGAACGGCCAGAAAGGTCCNAAGATGGACACAACATTATCAGTCGCACTTTCACATCANGTCGCCAAGCGGCGCCAGATGGATATTATTGCCAATAATATCGCTAATATGAGCACNACCGCCTTCAAGCGGGAAAATGTCATGTTNGGCGAATATCTTAAAGAGGCAAAAGGNNNTACGNCNAAATCAANCCGNCAAATNTCCTATGTTCAGGATTTNGGCATNACCCGNAATATGACNGANGGAAGACTTGAAACCACCGGCAATTTGCTGGACATTGCCCNCAATGGTGACGGCATGTTTCAGGTCAANCGNGCCAATGGTGACATGGCCTATACCCGTGCCGGACATCTGGCGNTATCCGATGAATATACATTANTNACCTCCACNGGGCACGAAATTNTGGATGATNGCGGCAAAGCCATACAATTTCCGCCGGGAGTGACCGANATCAATATCGCNGNAGACGGCACCATTTCATCNCAGCCGTTNGGCCGCATCGCCAAATTGAATGTTGTCACNTTTGCAGATGACACAAANCTNAANAAAATTGGCGANAATATGTTCAGTGCCGATACCGCCACATCCCCGGCAACGGANTTCGCCATCNTTCAGGGNGCCNTNGAATTATCAAACATTCAGCCGATNGTCGAAATCACCCGCATGATACAGGTGAGCCGATCCTATATCCANACNGCCAAGCTNATGGAAAATCTNCANGANTCNAAGAGTAAAGCCCTGAACCAGCTCGCNAANGTCGGATAGAAAACAGATTAGAAAGNANAAGGACAGCAAGTTATGAAAGCACTTAGCATCGCCGCAACCGGCATGATCGCCCAACAGCTTAACGTGGAAGTNATTTCCAATAACATCGCCAATATGAATACCACAGGNTTCAAACGGCAACGGGCCGAATTTCAGGATCTTCTCTATCAGAATATCGAACGGGTCGGTACGNATTCCTCGGACGCNGGAACCGTTATCCCGGCNGGNATTCAAATTGGTGTCGGCGTTAAAACCGGCGGNGTCTACCGGATTACGGAACAAGGCAGCGTTGTCGGCACCGAAAATGATCTGGACCTTGCCATTAACGGCAGTGGCTATTTCCGCNTTACCCTGCCNAACGGCGAAGATGCCTATACCCGCGCCGGAGCCTTTCAATTNGGNCCAACNGGNCAGATTGTCACNCTGGAAGGCTATACNNTNGGGCCGGGNCTNACCATCCCNCAGGAGGCCGTNGATATTTCNATCAANCCGGAAGGCNAAGTTCTGGTCAAGCTNNCCGGNCAGATNGACCCNANCAANGTNGGNCGNCTGGAANTGGTGACNTTNCCCAATGCCGCNGGTCTGGAAGCCATCGGCAGCAATCAATTCCTTGAAACCCCTGCCTCCGGGGCGGCCAATGTCGGTGTCCCTAATACACCGGGGTTCGGTTCTTTGCTTCAGGGTTTTCTGGAAAATTCCAACGTCAACTCCGTATCGGAAATAACCTCGCTGATTACCGCACAGCGGGCCTATGAAATGAACAGCAAAGTCATCAGTACTGCCGATGAAATGATGAGCGTGACTTCTAACCTGAGATAAGGTCCGGGATGATGAAAAATATCATAAAACATATCATATATATAATTCTGTTCTGGGGAACCACCACGCAGGCCGCGCTCGCGCTCGCCGAAGTCAGGGCCAGTGCAGTTATCAATAAATCAACGGTCACGATGGGGGATTTATTCGATAATCTGGAGTCAGGCCATGATATATGGGTCATGAACGCCCCGGCCCCCGGCAAGAAAATGTCCATCTCCACACGCTATCTTGCCAGCCTCACCCGTCAGCATGAGGTCTATTGGCAGAACAGCCGGAATATCCGCCAGATTACCATCACCCGCAAGGGCCATACTCTTAAACATATGGCGCTTAAGCCGTTGATTATGCAAGAACTGGATGCCCTGAATCTGTCCAACAGGAAAAACGGCATCCGTTTCAACAATAACAATGCCCTCATTTACCTGTCCGAGAATGATGGCCATGAAGATATCAGCCTGAGAAATTTCAGCTTCAATCACCGCACGGGAAAATTTTCGGTGGAGGTCTTGATTCCGGTCGGAGACGACAAAACGACAACAACAATCATTCGCGGACGGACCCACGCCATAAGTTATGTTCCGGCCTTGAATAAAACCATCCCGCCCGGTCGGCAAATCACCGAACAGGATATCATTTGGGTGTCCCTGCCCACCCTTGGCATAGGCCGCAATATCATCCGGCAAAAAGACCAGTTGATCGGCATGACCCCTCGACGGGGACTGAAAAGCCAATCCCCGATCCGGCTTAGTGACCTGACACGGCCCGAAATTGTCCGGCGTGGCAAAATGATCAGCATTCTCTTTAAATCCGGCAAGATCAGCCTGTCCGCCATTGGCAAAGCCATAGAGAGCGGCGGGTTGGGCGATATCATCCGTGTTATGAACAGTAAATCCCACAAAACCATAGATGCCGTGATA
>JAESPY010000106.1 GCA_016765435.1 Emcibacter sp. | reverse complement strand
ATCAAAAGCGGTATAAAAATCACCTCCCTTACGCAGGTTTCCGCCGACGATCCCGCCGATGCAATCATCATATGCGCTGGTCCGCAAACGGTGAATTTCCCGGAAACCCATGCCCTGCCCCTTGATCCGATCCGGGGGCAGATCACTCTTTTGGATGCCGAAACATGCTCAAATGCCCCGCCGGATGTTTTATGTGGCAAGGGTTATCTCATCCCCCCCTTCTGGCAGGACGGCAAAAAAATCATAGTCACCGGGGCAAGTTTTGGCCGCAATGACAGCCGCACAGACATTCGGCCAGCGGACCATGAGGAGAATATGAAAAACGCCCGCGCCCTATGGCCAGACATGAAGGATACGGCGATCATCGGGGGGCGTTGCGCCCTGCGGGCCTATAGTCCTGATCATCTGCCTCTATGCGGTCCGCTGCCTGATGATACCCGCTATCGCGAAGCTTATGCCTCCTTGAAGCATGGTCCAAAACATATGGATTTCGACACAGCCCCCTATCAGAAAAATCTGTATATCCTGTCAGGTCTGGGCGCACGGGGTTTTATGACAGCCCCGTTGCTCGGTGATATCATGGCGGCGTTGATTTCCGGTGATCCCCTGCCCGTGCCGGATAAGTTCTATCACAGCCTGCACCCGGCAAGATTTCAAATCAGAGACCTGATTAAAGGCCGCCGCTAACAATCAATAACCATCCTGTGGTTACCAGATTTTAACCCGTTCCGATGGTGCAAGATACAGCTTGTCCCCCGGTTTGACATCAAAGGCCTGATAAAATTCCGGGATATTACGTACCACACCGTTAACCCGGAATTTCGCCGGAGAATGAGGATCGGTCGCAACTCTTTGACGCAAGGCTTTTTCTCGCATTTTACCCATGAAGGCTTGCGCCCAACCGATGAATATACGCTGTTCCGCCGTCAGCCCGTCAATCACCGGGGCTGGCGCACCGTTAAGGGACAGGCGATAGGCCTTGATGGCAATGCTCAGGCCCCCAAGGTCACCAATATTTTCTCCCAGCGTATAATCCCCATTGACGGTCAGATCATCAAAAACCTTAAAACCGTTATATTGCGCCACAAGGACAGAGGTGCGTTTTTTAAACTCTGCCTTATCCTGTTCCGTCCACCAGTCTTTCAAGGCCCCGTCCCCATCATAAGTACTGCCCTGATCATCGAAACCATGGCCTATTTCATGGCCAATCACCCCACCAATGGCCCCGTAATTCACCGCGTCATCCGTGGACATGTCAAAGAAAGGCGATTGAAGAATGGCCGCAGGAAAAACAATCTCATTCATGGACGGGTTATAATAGGCATTTACGGTTTGCGGATTCATATACCATAGGTGCCGCTGAATTGGCCCACCGAGTTTTGCTATTTCGCGTTCATGTACCACCAGCCGGGAGCGCAGGATATTGCCAAAGAGGTCATCTGCCTTAATCTCCAACGCGGAATAATCTTTCCAAATATCGGGGTAGCCTATTTTTGGGGTAAATTTTCCAAGCTTCTCCAACGCCTTAACTTTGGTGTCTTCGCCCATCCAGTCCAGCGTCTTGATACTGTTTTCATAAGCCTGCGACAGATTTGCCACCAATTCCAGCATCCGGGCCTTGGCCTCTGGCTTAAAATGCTGCGCAACATAAACTTTGCCCACAACCTCTCCCAGATTGCCATTCACCGTCCTGACAGCCCGTTTCCACATGGGCTGTTGTTGAGGTACCCCGCGCAGGGTCTTTGAATAAAAAGAGAAATTCTGTTGATCCAACGCCTCATTCAGGAAACTCGCCGTATTGTTCAACGCACCCCATTTGAAATAGGCTTTCCAGATGGCCATGTCCGTATCCGCGATAATCCCGTTCAAAGCCTGGAAATAACTGGGTTGCGCGATAATCATACTGCTCATATCCGCCGCCCCGAAAGCCGCAAAATAGCCATCCCAGTCGAAGCCCGGCATCATTTCACTTAAAGCCGCCCGATCACGCACATTATAGGTTTTAACCGTATCCCGGTTATCTTCCTTCTTCCATTGCACAGTGGCAAGGCGNGTTTCCANCGCCATAATTTCTGCGGCATGNTGNGCAGCATTTTCCANCCCGGCGAGGNTNANCATCTTTTCCACATGGATAAGATATTCCGCCCTGATCTCATCGGATTTNGTGTCAGTTTTCAGATAATATTCCCGGTCCCGCAAGCCCAGACCCGATTGAGACGTATAAACAGCATAGCGGGTGGGGTCCTTGGCATCCCCGTCAACGTAAAAATCAAACGGCGCGCCAAACCCGGCCCGAATTGATTTGGCGAAATAGGCCCCTAAGGCCTGATGGTCGCCCAGCGCATCCACCTCGGCAAAAATCGCGTCCAGAGGCGTGATCCCAACGGCATTACGCCGATCCATATCCAGATAAGAGTTATAAAGATCGCCGACCTTTTGCTCATCGGAACCTGTGGTATTATCGCCCTTCGCAGATTGCTCAATGATGGTCCTTACCGCCGCCTGAGATTGTTCATGCAACATGTTAAAGCTGCCGAAACCTGCCTTGTCATCGGGAATGACATAACTGTCAATCCATGTGCCGTTGACATAAGCGAAAAAGTCATCGCCCGGTTTAACAGCCTGGTTCATATTTTCCGTCAGAACACCTGACACAAGCCCTTTTGTCGGGTCTTCTTCCGCCGTACAGGCCCCAAGTAAAGCCACCGCAGCGGCCATCATGATAAATTTACGTCCTTTATATAATCTCATTTTTATATCCCATTATTTTATTTATATTTATTTCTTTTGAAGATTGTTAATCTGCTCCTGCATCATCGCCAATTGTGCCTGAAGGTCCGTCAGTTGATCATTTCCCGTTGAGGAACCTGATCCCGTGCCGGTTTCGGCCTTAGAAGCCTGTGCTGTATTTTGATCGGATGCCGTGTCATCTGCGGATTTTTGCGGTGCCTCAGCCTTGTCGTCTTCTCCGGCTGAGAATGGGGAAAACATTGACATTGTTTTTTCAAAAATCGCCATATTCTGCTTGGCCATTTCCTCAAACGGTTTCATGGGTTGCGCGCCAAGACCATTCTGAGCCGTATTTCCCTTAAAAAATTCCCGGAATTTTTCCTGATTTTCAGAAAAAGCAGCCATACTGTTTTCCAGATAGCCCGGCACAACCTGTTGCAGTCCATCCCCGTAAAAAGCAATCAACTGGCGCAGGAAATTGGTCGGTAGTAATGTCTCCCCCTTGCTTTCTTCCTCAAAAATAATCTGGGTCAGGACCGAATGAGTAATGTCATCACCGCTTTTGGCATCCCGAACGATAAAGTCCTTATCTGCCTTAACCATCTCCGCCAGATCATCAAGGGTTACATAACAACTGCTGTCCGTATTATACAGCCGTCGGTTCGCATATTTTTTAATAATAATCTGTTCGCCGTCCAGCCGTTTTTTTTTCGCCACGCTATACACACCTTCTGTTGGTTTTTCCTATATTTACAGTGTTATATCACGCTAAAATGCTGCAGAGCGCAAGAGAAAATGCGGCGCAGCAATAAAAAAACGCCCCGAAATGACTTTTTACTTCTAAAAATGCTTAATAAGGGTATATCTTTGCCATGGTAAAACAACAAAAACACAATCCGGCCAAGCCCCATCCCCCCACAGCCGAGCCTTCTGAACCTTTAGTGGTTCCTCTGGAAAATATTGCCACACGGTATCTTGATTTATGGCAGGATAATCTGCGCCATTGGGCAACCGATCCTGATGCGCTGGATAAATGGCTCAATGAAACGGCGCAACAGATAAAATCACCTGATGAGAACACGCCCGAATAAAGGGGATAAATTTTGCAGTCATATGCAATAGTCCGCCATCATCTTGACAAAAACCTGCTTTTTATGTAGTGTAATATTATTACATTACATAAAGGGGCAGTGTTTCATGCTCAAAAATAATAAATATCGTTACAAATTCTGTTTTCCCGGCGATCGGCATATGGTCGAGCGACCGTAAGTCTCGAAATTTCACCGACTATCTTCACAAAACATAATTAAAGATGAGCAGCGCTTATCCAATGGACCGGGTTCCTAATCTAGGGGACACGAAGGGGGCGTTGTTGTGAAATAAAATTATAAAATCCCATAACACAACAGGAGACGACAATGATTAAACGTTATTCAACCGCGTTATTTGGCGCATTTACCATTACTTTCTTTCTGTTTTTGGGCATGCATTTCCTGATTGTCCCAGAAGAGGCTGAAAAACCCCTCATCAAATCCCATGGTCCTGCCATCATTGGCAAAACCCGCGACCCGGAACTGCCTCTCAAAAAAATCACCAAACCGGAAAAAATCATAGACATCATAGAGCCGATAGCTTGGAT
>JAESPY010000105.1 GCA_016765435.1 Emcibacter sp. | reverse complement strand
CCTTGGGTTTGGGGGTCGGCATATCATAGTCCATAGCGTCATGGGCCGGAGGCGCGACCGTTTCTACTGGGGGCTGTGATGTTGTTTCTGTTTCAGGGGTGGTTGTTTTGTTGGATGCTCTTTTTGGTGCGGCTGTTTCAGCGGCGGGCTGAGCGGTTGCGGGCGCTCTGTCAACTATGGCACCCAAAGTACGGGCCAACAGCTTAAATTCCGATTTCAGGGTATCATTGAATTGATTTTGCCCCCTGACGGTTTCTTCGGTCAGATATTTGAATTGCACATCAATATTACGCAGATGTTTGATCTGAATCTTATCATCTTCTGAGGAAAGCTGTGCGGAAAATAATTCCAGCATCTTTTTCAAGACAGATCGCATTTCCGTCTGACTGTCCGAAAGGGTGGAAAGCTGTTCTGACAAGCTTAGCATGGCGGTATTTACGTCGTTGCGTTTTTCTTCATTGCGGGCGATGACATTATGGAGGTTGTCCAGACTGTCGGCGGATTGTTCCAGCAGGGCGCTGACATAGGCCGGTATGGTGGCGTCTCCGCCTTCGATGGCAAGGCTGTTGCCCCGGGAAAGTGTTGTTACGCTGGATAGCCAATCTTCCAGATCGTTAAAGAAACGCGCTTGGGCCTGTCCTGCCTGAAGGTCAATAAAGCCAAGAACAACAGAACCAGCAAGACCAAAGAGAGAAGAACTAAAAGCGGTTCCCATGCCGCCAAGGGGGGCGGCCAGACCATCTTTTAAATCCTCAAACAGGATGGCAATATCGTTGGAACCGACCGTCAGGTTGTTGATGGTGTCCTTAATGGACCCAATGGTGCCCAGCAAACCCCAGAAGGTGCCGAGCAGTCCGAGAAAGATCAAAAGACCAATAAAATAACGGGTTATTTCGCGGCCTTCGTCCATGCGGGCGGCAATGCCGTCCAATACGGTGCGCATGGAAAGGGCGGATAACGAGAGTTTACGGTCATTTTCCCCCATCATGGTGGCCATAGGCGCAATTATTTTGGGGGCATCCCCCGGAACTTCGGACGGGTCACTTTTTCTGAAAGTTTCAATCCAGTTGACCGCAGGGTTCAGCATTGTGACCTGACGGACGGAAAGGATTATCCCGAATAAAAGAACGCCGCCAATCAAACCATTGAGGCCCGGATTGGTGGCAAAAGCGCCCTGTAAACTTGGATATAAAAAGATACAGAGAATAATGACGGGTATAAGAAAAAGCGTAATTCTTGTCAGATATTTCTGAGGTCGGGTCATACAGAATAGGTCCTTAACTTTATTTTCTTCCCTAAATTACCCCGATACTATCAGGGCAATTGGGAAGAGTCTAAGACTTAGTGGGGCAATATTAAGGCGTAAGGACCTGTTTTAAGCATGCCTGAATATAACCCCGCTAGGTATAAGGTTGTTATCCGGTACGGATTTCTGTCAGAAATTCATCAACAGCAATCTGAAGGGTAGAAGCCTGTCCGGATAATTCGTTGGACGCGTTGAGAACATCGGAGGCCGCATGACCGTTTTCTTCGGCCAGATTACTGACCGTTGTCACATTGGTTCCGGCGGTTTCCGTACCCGTTGCAGCTTCCAGCGAGTTGCGGCTGATTTCCTGCATTGCCGCACCTTGTTGTTCCATGGCAACGGCTATGGCAGCGGATATTTCATCCAGTTCCCCAATGGTTACGGAAATTTCCTGAACCGCAGAAACCGTATGACTGGTGGTTTCCTGCATTTCGTTGATTTGTTTCATGATTTCATCGGTTGCAGTTGCGGTTTGGCTGGCAAGGCTCTTTACTTCGGACGCAACAACAGCAAATCCCTTGCCAGCTTCCCCCGCCCGTGCCGCCTCGATGGTGGCATTGAGGGCAAGCAAATTNGNTTGTTCGGCAATATCGTTGATCAGCATGATAATTTCGCTGATTTTNTCCGAACTGGTTGCNATATGATTGACTCTTTCTGATGCATTATTGACAGAATTCAATGCATTTTTAGAGGCCGCNGTGGCATTGGCGACTTGATTGGAAATTTCCCCGACAGAGGCGGTCATTTCTTCGGCGGCGCTGGCNACAAGCTGAACATTCTGTCCGGCTTGAGTNGTTGCCGCGGCTGCCGAAACGGACTCGTTTTTCATTTTATCTGCCGATTGGCTCATGGATTCCGATGTGGCATTTAATTCTGTGGCCGCACTGGATACCGTCGACAAAACACTTCCCACGCGATCTTCAAATCTCTGTGCCATTTCCATACGGTCGGCCCGGCGTTTTTCAGAGGCCTCTTTTTCTTGCCGCTGNTCTTCTGCATGTTTGTTGTCTTTTGCGACNTTTTCTTCTTCCAGACGTTTTTCGTCGGCTTCTTGCTGGGCGACACGGGCGGCAGCGGCTTCTTCTTCCAGACGCACCTGTTCAATNGCATTGACTTTAAAGACGTTCACAGCGCCGGACATTTCNCCAATTTCNCTGCCATAATCCATATGGGGGATATCAGCNTCAAGATTNCCTTCTGAAAGNGCGATCATGCTGGNTTTAATATTCGTCAATGGGCTAACAATGGANTGGGCAATTTTTNTGGCGAGCANNGCNATANAAACGATTAAAANCAGAACCAGAGATAAAATNGTCCAGAANGTTTGGGAAGACGCCGCCGCAAGNGANGATGCCGTATCACCAAGGTCTGTTGCAATTTTNTCNTCGACTTTTTTAAGAAGATTGATTTTTCCTGTGATCACGGAAAACCATTCTGTTGTACCTGCGGCACCGCTACCGGATAAATCCGCGGATGATTTCAGAGCATAGGCCCGTAATTCATTCACCCGGTTAACATCAGAACCGCGTACGGTATCGTTATAAGTTTTGTACGTTTCGTTGGATGCATAAGCCTTAAAAGTTGCCATGAAAGCTTTTTGTTCTGCAATCAGTGATATGAAACGCTGAAAAACGGTGTCTTTAAAGGCTCCCGCAGCAAAACTGCCCGCCCCCATAGCGCGTTCCAGTCCAGCGCGTTCTTTGGCTTCAAGCAGCGCAATATATGTGGTTGTCATTTGCAGTAGACTGGCATCGCTGGTCAAAGCGGTTGATTCTTTGATGACTTCCAGCAGGCTCGCAATGGCTTTGGTGTAATATGATGCCATACCAGAAATGGACTCGGACAGGTTGCCTACTTGGCTTCTTTCTGCCGTGAGGTTATTTAACTGAGACAGAGCGGCCTGGATTTTTGTAACCAGTGCGGTGCTGTATTCTTCTTCCGGGAAAAGTTCCAGTTCAGCTTTAAAGTCATTGATAAAACTATCTGTGGATGTTTTCTGGAGGGTGAGAGACTGGCTAAATAGAGGGGCTGCTTTGGAACTTATATAACCGGCTGATGTGCCGCGTTCTTTTTGCAACTCATGAATAACATTACTGACAAAGGGTGAAAAGGTGGCGAGACCTTCGACTTTGTCTAATGCGGTTTTTTCAGTCCAGTAGTTGTTCAATATTGTTGCCGCAAATATTGTCACGGTTATTAATAAAACGCATACAACCAGTAGGATACGACTTCTAATTCCATATTTATTCAGTAACTGTTCCATTTTATTACCCTTGCCTCTATTTAGTTGGATTTTATACAGGTGTAAATTTCCTGAAAATTCAATAGGAGCACAGGGTGGGATTAAATCGTTAAAATTTTCTTATAATTTTATCTTTGTGGGAGCAGTTTTATGGCCTATGTCATATGGATGACATAGGCCATAAGGCACTTATTATATAGGCCATTAGAGGAGGGTTAGCCGTTGCGGATTTCTGTCAGAAAGTCATCAACGGTCGTTTTTAAGGTAGAGGCTTGACCGGATAATTCACGTGATGCGCTGAGTACGTCGGAGGCCGCATGGCCAGTTTCTTCAGCCATAAGACTGACATTTTTGACATTCTGGCCAGCCGTTTCCGTACCGGTTGCGGCTTCCAGTGAATTGCGGCTGATCTCCTGCATGGCAGTGGCCTGTTGTTCCACGGAGACAGCAATGGATGATGATATCTCATCCAGCTCACGAATGGTTATAGCAATTTCCTGAACAGCGGTTACCGTATCGTTGGTGGTTTCCTGCATTTCGTTGATTTGTTTTCTGATTTCATCGGTAGCTGTCGCGGTTTGGGTGGCAAGGTTTTTCACTTCGGATGCGACAACGGCAAATCCCTTACCCGCTTCCCCCGCCCGTGCCGCTTCAATAGTTGCATTGAGGGCAAGTAAATTGGTCTGTTCGGCTATATCGTTAATCAACAGGATAACTTCGCTGATTTTTTCCGAACTATCGGCCATTTGTGTCACTCTCTGAGAGGCATTATTGACGGATGCCAAGGCGGTCTTGGAGGCTGCGGAGGCGTTGTTTATCTGACCTGAAATATCTTGAACGGATACGGTCATTTCTTCTGCGGCACTGGCGACAATCTCCACATTCTGTCCGGCTTCAGTTGTTGCCGAAGAGGCGGACATAGCCTCATCCTTCATATTGTTGGCAGAATTGCTCATTGATTCAGAGGTGGCATTTAATTCCGTTGCCGCACTGGAGACAGTCTGTAGAACACCACCAATACTATCTTCGAACTTTTGAGCCATTTTCAGACGCTCGGCCAGATTTTTTGCCTTGGTGTCTTCTTCCTGCTGTTTGTCTTCTACCAGCTTCTTTGCCTCGGCAGCTTTTGTCTCGCTTTGATGACGTTTCTCGGTTTCTTCTTGAAGCAGACGGGCATCTTCGGCTTCTTTCGCCAGTTGTCGCCGTTCAATGGCATTGGTTTTGAAGACATTTACCGATGTGGCCATCTCTCCGATTTCATCCCCTCGGTCAAGACCGGGAACCTCAACAGTTGTGTCGCCTTCTGCCAGTTTTGTCATGGCATTTGTCATGGCACTAACAGGTTTTGTAATGGAGGCAGAAACCAGAAAAACAATTCCGGTTGCCAATGTTAAACCCAGGGCCAGTAGTATCCATAAAAGTGTTATCAGACCGTTGGAATGGGACCTGCTGTCTGCCACATCGGCCGATAACAGGGCGCGTTGATTGGCGACCATGCCGCCTGTGCCATCGGCACCGATTAGTGTATTAAGAAGAAGCG
>JAESPY010000104.1 GCA_016765435.1 Emcibacter sp. | reverse complement strand
TATTAAGTCACAGAGTAGAAATTCTAGTAAAAATACGAGTAGAAGCAAAGGGTTAGGTCGAGGTTTGTCGGCGCTTCTGGATTCTACGGATAAAGAATATGCCAATGTGTTGGCACCGTCATCGGCGGAATCATCCCGTGATCGAGATTTGCCTATTGAATTTCTGGTGCCCAATCCTTATCAGCCCCGGCATTATTTTGATAAGCAAAAGTCGGCTGATTTGATTCAATCTGTCAAAGACCGGGGGATTCTACAACCCTTGCTGGTGCGCAGACGCGGCGAACTGAATGAATATGAGATTATTGCGGGGGAACGGCGTTGGCGGGCGGCACAGGCCGCAGGATTGCATAAAGTTCCGGTTCTGATTCGGGAAATGAGCGATACAGAGGCTCTTGAAGTTGCGCTTGTCGAAAACATCCAACGTCACGACCTTAGCCCCATAGAAGAAGCCATGGGATATAAGCGGTTGATGGATGAATTTCATCACACTCAGGAGCAACTGGGCCATATTGTGGGCAAAAGCCGTAGCCATATTGCAAATATCCTGCGGTTGCTGGTGTTACCACTTTTTGTGCGTGAGTTGGTAAATGAGGGAAAACTCAGCATGGGCCATGCCCGTGCCCTGATCACGGTGGAAGATGCTGAGGCCGTTGCCCGGAGAATCCTGGAAGAGGGCCTTAGTGTCCGACAGGTGGAAAACCTTGCGAAAATAGGGCGTGTGCGAAATAAACCGGCCGCAGGCATAAAAATATACAAGCAAGATAAGGACGCAGATACTGTGGCCCTTGAAAAAGATTTGTCTCTGGCGCTTGGGTTGACGGTTACCATTGATTTTAACAGTGATGAAAGCGGCGAATTGCGGCTGCAATATAAAACATTGGATCAGCTCGATGATGTTTGCCAGCGGTTAAGCTCACGCATACAATAATTATACAGGCTTTGAATTATACAGGCCTAGAGAATTATTGTGGCCCTGAGGCCATCAGGAGGTTTATTTTATTGGATTCCTCCGACATATCCCAAAAATCATGTATTTTAAGCTTAAAATGACCAATTTGGTATGATTTTCGTTGACAATCTATCTTCTTGGCCCCATGTATAGAATACAAAAATGGTATGGATTGAATTGAGATGATCAAACTGTCAAATCTGGCTGACTACGGGGTTGAGTTGATGTGTTACGTCGCCTTGAAACCGCAGGATATTCATTCTTCTGCGGAATTGGCTGGTTTTACACATATTCCGTTGCCGACGGTAAGCAAAATACTGGGTACCATGGTTCGGGCCGGGTTGTTGACATCGCACCGGGGTTTAAATGGTGGCTTTTCGCTGACGNTACCAGCCAGNGAAATAACAATNACCCATATTATTGAAGCCGTTGATGGTCCGGTACAGCTGACCAATTGTTTGGGNGATGATACATCCGATTGTGNCAGAATNGANGATTGCGGTACCAGAAGCCAGTGGTACAGAATNAANGAAGCGGTGAAAGACGCATTGAGCAGTGTGCATTTGTCGCAGATGATAGAAAGTGTACCGGATTTTATTGGGGACGGGACGGCGGATGATTTGCCGTTGATTTCAAAAGCAATTAATTAAAGACGTAAGAGAGTAATAAAATGGGCGCAACTGAAGAAGCCAGACAAGCCGTTGAAGAGGTCGCNGCAGACTATAAATANGGTTTTGTCACGGATATTGAGACNGAAAAGGCCCCAAAAGGCCTNAACGTNGATATNATTCGCTTTATTTCCGCAAAAAAGAANGAACCGGCTTGGNTGCTGGAGTGGCGTTTGAAGGCCTATGCNAAATGGTTGACCATGGAAGAGCCCACATGGGCCATGGTGGATTATCCNAAAATTGATTTTCAGGACATCTATTATTATTCCGCGCCNAAATCCGCAGAAGATGGGCCAAAAAGCCTTGATGAGGTGGANCCGGAATTGCTCCGTACCTATGAAAAGCTTGGNATTTCTCTGAAAGAACAGGAAGTTNTNTCGGGNGTTGCGGTTGATATNGTTTTTGACAGTGTNTCTGTCGCNACCACATTCCGTAAAAAACTTAAAGAAGTGGGCATAATTTTTTGTTCCATTTCGGAAGCGGCCCATGATTATCCTGAAATGATAAAAAAATATTTGGGATCCGTGGTTCCGGTGGCGGATAATTACTATTCTGCACTTAATAGTGCGGTGTTTACCGATGGCACATTTGTTTATATTCCCAAAGGCGTGCGTTGCCCCATGGAATTAAGCACNTATTTNCGGATTAATGAGGCTAATACCGGCCAATTTGAGCGGACNATCATNATTGCNGANGAAGGCTCTTATGTNTCNTACNTNGAGGGCTGTACNGCTCCGCAGCGGGATGAAAATCAACTTCATGCGGCAGTTGTAGAACTGGTTACTCATGATGATGCGGAAATTAAATATTCAACCGTNCAAAACTGGTATCCGGGCGATAAAAACGGCAAGGGCGGCATTTATAACTTCGTNACCAAACGCGGGGCTTGCCGGGGTAAAAACTCAAAAATTTCATGGACTCAGGTGGAAACCGGTTCTGCGATTACGTGGAAATACCCNAGTTGTTTGTTGATCGGTGATAATTCGGTCGGGGAATTTTATTCCGTTGCNATTACCAATAATCATCAGCAGGCCGATACAGGCACCAAAATGATA
Organism: Emcibacter sp.; assembly: GCA_016765435.1. GTDB lineage: Bacteria > Pseudomonadota > Alphaproteobacteria > Sphingomonadales > Emcibacteraceae > Paremcibacter. The sequence goes on along the minus strand of JAESPY010000104.1, from coordinate 4,789 downwards.
CATATNGGTAAAAACACNTCNAGCACGATCATTTCNAANGGCATTAGNGCAGGAAAATCACAGGCCACNTACCGTGGTTTGGTCAAAGTGTTGCCCGGAGCTGAAAATGCCCGGAANTTCACCCAGTGCGANAGTCTNTTGATCGGTGATNTGTGNGGNGCGCATACGGTGCCCTATATTGANATTAAAAACCCGACNGCGCAGGTGGAGCATGAGGCAACAACCTCAAAAATCAGCGATGAACAGNTATTTTACTGTCANCAGCGCGGGCTTGAGGTAGANGATTCAGTGGCCTTGATTGTCAATGGCTTTTGTAAGGATGTGATGCAGCATCTGCCCATGGAATTTGCTGTAGAGGCCCAGAAATTATTGGGTATCAGCCTTGAAGGCAGTGTTGGTTAAGACAACTATAAGAGATTTAAGAAATGTTGGAAATTAAAAATTTACATGTGAATGTCGGTGATAAGGAAATCCTGAAAGGGTTAAACCTTACCATTAACGATGGTGAAGTCCATGCCATAATGGGTCCGAATGGGGCAGGGAAAAGTACCCTTGCCTATGCCATTGCGGGCAAAGATGGATACGAGATCACGAAAGGCTCAGTAACGTATAACGGTAAAGACCTGTTGGATATGGACCCCAATGAACGAGCGGGTGAGGGCTTGTTCCTTGGCTTTCAGTATCCGGTTGAAATTCCCGGTGTGTCAAACATGAATTTTTTGCGCTCTGCTTTGAATAGCCAGCGGCGCTATCGGGGACAGGAAGATATGTCTGCGGTGGATTTCCTGAAACTTGTTCGAGCCTGTGCCAAGGATCTGGATATGGACGCTGAAATGCTGAAACGGCCCGTCAATGTGGGTTTCTCTGGCGGCGAGAAAAAACGTAATGAAATGGTTCAAATGGCTGTTCTAAACCCCAGTTTTGCTGTCTTGGACGAAACGGATTCCGGTTTGGATATTGATGCCTTAAGAATTGTTTCAGATGGCATTAACCGATTGCGAGGTAAGGATAAATCAATTTTGATGATTACTCACTATCAACGGTTGCTGGATTATGTGGTGCCGGATTTTGTTCATGTTCTGGCCGATGGTAAAATTGTCAAAACCGGGGATAAAAACCTGGCTCTGCAATTGGAAGAAAAAGGCTACGTGGGACTTGGCGTTGCGGAAAATGCGGCATAAGCGGGTTTAAAGAAATGACATTAAAATTATATTTGGACAATCCTGAAATAGAACCCGGATTTGAGGCGGTCAGGGCATCTCTGCCCGGTGCGGACCTGCCGGGACTTAATATGTTGCGCGGGGACGCCATGAGCCGCTTTGTGGAAAGTGGTATTCCCGGCCCAAAAGTGGAAGAGTGGAAATATACCAATCTTAATTTTTTGGCTAAACAAAATTTTCAGCCTGCTTCAGGGGCGGAGTCTCCGGAAGATGTCAAAAGTCTTTTTGACAAGGCCTATATGAAAGACATCGCGGGGCCAGTGGTGGTTTTTGTCAACGGCCATATAAATGTGGCTTTATCGTCATATCCTGATGAAAAAGGGCTGGCGTTCACGGTCTTGTCCGAAAATACGGAGGTTTTTCAGGAGTTCCTTAAGGAATCAGAAAATTCTGGCGCGTTAAACAATCTGAATCGGGCTTTGGTTACAGACGGCTACCATATGGAAATCGCAGCGGGAACCCGGTTAAAACAGCCTGTGCAGATTGTCCATATTGCCACATCCAGCACCGATATGAAATCGCTGCGTACCCGTGTTCGTATTGAGGCCGGGGAAAATGCTAAAGCTGAGATCATTGAAACCTTCATCGGGGCCGAAGGCATACGCTATTGGAGCCATATGGTCAGCGACATAAATCTGGCCAAGGGCGCAGATGTGACCATCTATCAGTTTCAGCGACAGGGTAAACAGGCCATTCATATGACGGAATTACATTCATCCGTATCGGATGAGGCCAAATTCAGTCATATCAGCCTGCAATTGGGTGCAGAGGTCAGCCGTACAGAGATTATCAACAGTTTTACCGGTGAATTTGCTCATATCGAATTGCGCGGGGCTTATTTGGGCCGGGTCAAGCAATCCCACGACATCTTTACCCAGATCAACCATGACAAGCCCAACTGTCAAAGCAATCAACTGTTCCGCGGCGTTTTGGACGAAGGCGGCACATCGGCGTTTCAGGGTAAGGTTGTTGTCGCCCGCGATGCTCAGAAAACCAATGCGGACCAATCTAATAAAAATCTGTTGCTCAGTCGTAAAGCCGAGGCCAATTGTAAGCCGGAATTGCTGATTTATGCCGATGATGTGAAATGTACTCATGGGGCAACCGTTGGTGAGTTGGATGCGGACCATCTTTTTTATCTGCGGTCTCGCGGGTTGGATGAGGTTGCTGCCAAAGGGTTATTGGTAGAAGCTTTTGTCTCTGGCGTTTTTGATGAAATAGAAGATGAAAACCTGCGCACAAGCTTTCGGGACTTGACCTCTGACTGGTTAAGTCATGAGGTGACACCGTGACGCCAAAAGGACTAAGTAATTATAATGTTGAGGAGATTCGCAAGGACTTCCCCATATTTCAGCAGGAAATTTACGGGAAACCGCTGACTTTTCTCGATAGCGGTGCATCGGCGCAAAAACCACAAATGGTGTTGGATGCGATCCAGAAATGCTACGCTGAGGAATATGCCAATATCCATCGGGGCGTTTATTATTTGTCGCAAGTAGGCACCCAGAAGTATGAAGATGCGCGGGTTAAGGTTCAAAAATTCATCAATGCCAAGAGCGATAAAGAGATTATTTTTGTCCGTGGCGCGACCGAGGCCATAAATCTTGTGGCGAAAGCTGGGGCCGAAAGTTTTTGAACGCTGGCGACGAAGTTGTCCTGAGCCGTATGGAGCATCATTCTAATATTGTACCGTGGCAAATGTTGCGGGATGAAAAAGATATCGTGATTACGGTCGCGCCCATAGATGACATAGCCAACTTTTTGTTTGATGAATTTGAAAAAATGCTTAGCGAGAAGGTAAAACTTGTTGCCATCACCCATATTTCCAATGCGCTCGGCACGATTACGCCCCTGAAAGAGATCATTGCGGCGGCCCACCGGGTTGGGGCAAAGGTTTTGGTGGATGGTTGTCAGGCGGTCCCCCATATGCGGGTGGATATGCAGGATTTGGACGCGGATTTTTATGTTTTTTCCGGTCATAAGCTATACGGTCCAACCGGGGTCGGGGTGCTTTATGCCAAGGAAGACTTGTTGAACGCTATGCCCCCGTATCAGGGCGGCGGCGATATGATTCGCTCCGTGACCTTTGAAAAGACAGTTTATAATGACCTGCCTCATAAATTTGAGGCCGGGACCCCCCATATTGCGGGCGGTATTGGGTTTGGAGCGGCGCTGGATTATGTGGAAAATTTGGGCTTTGATAATATCAGCGCTCATGAAGATCATTTGCTGGCCTATACATTGGATAAAATTCAGGCGGTTGATGGGGTGAAAATCATTGGCCGGGCGGATAATATGGCGGGACTTGTCTCTTTCACCATGGATTTGGCCCATCCTCACGATATTGGCACCATATTGGATCAGGACGGAATCGCCATACGGACCGGGCATCATTGCGCCCAACCGGTTATGGACTTTTTTGATATTCCCTCAACGGCGCGTCTATCGCTGGGATTATATAATACGGAACTGGATATTGACCGTTTTGTGGACGGCCTGCATAAAGTGAACAGGATTTTTTCCTGACATAAAATAAGGAATACCGGGCCGGAAAAGGGGATAAGATATGAGTTTTCTGGACAAGTTTTTAAAAGAAGAACAGGATAAGACAGTGGATAATAGTGAGCAACAGCCAGTTAAGACCGAACAGCGGGATTTTTCCGTTCCTCTGTCCGAAGACACACGAAAATACCTTCAGGAACAAGTGACGGCGCGGATGCGGGAAATATATGACCCGGAAATCCCCATTGATATATATGAAATGGGTTTGATTTACGAAATAAATGTGGCCGAAGATGCCAATGTGGAAATTATCATGACCTTGACCACGCCCAATTGTCCGGTGGCGGAAAGTATGCCGGGTGATGTTCAGCTACAGGCTGGTGATGTGGAAGGGGTGCGGGATGTGAAGGTGGATCTGGTTTGGGACCCACCTTGGACCATGTATATGATGAGCGAAGCCGCTCGTCTTGAAATGGGTTTTATGTAAGGCGCGAAAGGATATTATTATGGATAATGCAATCAACATAACCGACGCGGCGGCGGATCGGATTAAAGAAATTATCTCCAATCGGGGCAAGGCGAGCTATGGCGTGCGTCTTGGCACCTCGACCAAGGGATGTAATGGCCTGTCCTATACGGTGGATTATGTGGATGAGGTCGATCCTTCCGATGAGAAAATCGAAGATAAAGGGGTGACGCTTTATGTGGACGCCATGTCATTGATTTATCTGATCGGCAGCGAAATGGATTATCAGGATGAAAAATTCCAGAGCGGTTTCACCTTCACCAATCCCAATGAAAATGGCCGCTGCGGTTGCGGGGAAAGCTTCCACGTTTAGGTTTCTGTCAGAGCTTGCTGACTTTTTCCCTAAGCTCGATAAAAAGCGCCGGGATTTCTGATAAATATTCTTCTTCCACGTCCAAAATGGCGGTGAAAGCCCGTTTTTTCAGGGCAACCACATCCAGTTTATGGGCGAGATTAGACATCTCTGCCTGATTATAGAGCAGATCAATGAGCCGTTCTGCGCTGTTGAATCGTCCCCATAGATAATCATTCTCCCGGTCCG
>JAESPY010000103.1 GCA_016765435.1 Emcibacter sp. | reverse complement strand
AAGAAGCGATAAAATATTCTGGATGATCTGTGGGTTTATATAAAATTGTTCCTGCAATGACCTGCATATCTGCATTACCAGCTTCCAGGCCGGAAATGAATTCTTCCGTTGTATAAGAGGAATAGTTTTTCTTTTGTTTCTTCATCTTAACAAACAAATCAGCAACCACCTCTTTAGGCGGCATCCACTTCCAAATATCATCTTCTGAATGAGAAAAAGTTACCTGCCCACTATAGACCAAACAAAAAACAATGATTTTTAAGTAAATTCTTATCTTTAGCAATAACTTATCCTCCCAAAATAACGACATCTCTCCTCTAATTATCTATATGATAAAAAGAAAAAATAATATAAAAAAAGGCCGGATCACATGATCCGGCCTTTTCAATATTCTCGAAAATATAATCTTATCCCTGACGTTCGACCATCATCTTTTTGATTTCGGCGATGGCCTTGGCCGGGTTCAGGCCCTTGGGACAGGTATTCGCGCAATTCATAATCGTATGGCAGCGGTACAGACGGAAAGGGTCTTCCAGATCGTCCAGACGCTCGCCCGTATTCTCGTCCCGGCTGTCCACCAACCAACGATAGGCTTGCAGCAACACCGCAGGGCCGAGGTATTTATCACTGTTCCACCAATAGCTCGGACAGCTTGTTGAACAACAGGCACACAGCACACATTCATACAGACCATCCAGCTTGGCGCGGTCTTCCGGGCTTTGCAAACGTTCGACACCACTTGGAGCCGGGCTTTGGGTCTGCATCCACGGTTTGATGGACGAATATTGCGCATAAAAATGCGTCAGGTCCGTGACCAGATCCTTGACCACTTCCATATGGGGCAGCGGGTAAATATTAATATCGCCCTTGACCTCATCATTGGCCTTGGTACAGGCCAGCGTATTGGTGCCACCCACATTCATGGCGCAGGAGCCACAGACGCCTTCCCGGCAAGACCGACGGAAGGTCAATGTAGGATCAATCTCGTTCTTGATTTTGATCAGACCATCCAGCACCATCGGGCCACATTTGTCCATATCTACTTCATAGGTATCGACGCGCGGGTTCTCCCCGTCATCTTCATTCCAGCGATACACATTGAATTTGCGAACGTTGGTTGCCGCGTCATCCGCCTTGAAAAATTTTCCCTTTTTCACCGTGGAATTTGCGGGAAGTCTAAATTCAGCCATATCCTAGTTCCTTCCCTTAATACACACGTGCTTTAGGTTTGATATAATCAATTTCATCGGTCAATGTATATTCATGGACCGGGCGATAAGTGATGTCTATTTTGCCATCTGTCAGGCGCGCAATGGTATGTTTCATCCATTCCCCGTCATTGCGGTCGGGATAATCTTCCCGCGCATGTGCCCCTCGGCTTTCATGGCGGTTGGCGGCGCAATGCATCGTNGTCACCGCATGCATCAACAGATTTTCCAGCTCCATCGTCTCAATNAGGTCGCTGTTCCAGACCAATGAACGGTCCGTGGTTTTAACATCGGCCANCATGGCATAAATTTCGTCAATAGCTTCCACGCCTTTATCCAGCGTATCTTGCTGTCGGAAAACNGCNCAATTGCTTTGCATGATCCGNTGCATCTTNTCGCGGATTTCAGCNGTAGNTGTNTTGCCATCNGCNGTCCGGTATTTTTCCAGACGNCNCAAGGCCANNTCNGCATGATCATCCGGCAGNGGCGCNTGGGCAGTCATGGGTTTGACCACTTCCGCNACCCGGTGCGCCGCAGCCCGGCCAAAGACCACAAGGTCAATCAGGCTGTTNGAGCCAAGNCGGTTNGCNCCATGCACTGATACACAGGCNGCTTCACCGACGGCCATCAAACCGGGAACAATCCGGTCNGGGTTATCGTCGGCAGGNTTNANAACTTCCCCATGATAATTACACGGGATACCGCCCATATTATAATGNGCNGTGGGNACAACCGGAATCGGGGCCTTGGTCACATCAACNCCAGAGAAAATNCGCGCTGATTCTGNAATCCCCGGCAGACGCTCTGCCAGCATTTCAGGNGACAGATGATCCAGATGCANGAANATATGATCNTTATGCTCNCCNACNCCGCGGCCTTCGCTGATCTCNACGGACATAGCCCGGCTGACCACATCGCGNGAGGCAAGGTCTTTGGCNGANGGNGCATAACGCTCCATAAACCGTTCGCCTTCGGANTTNACCAGATAACCNCCTTCNCCGCGNGCGCCTTCGGTAATCAAAACNCCTGCGCCATAAATTCCGGTNGGATGGAACTGAACAAATTCAAGATCCTGCAACGGCAGTCCCGCGCGCTGCACCATGCCGCCACCGTCGCCGGTACAGGTATGAGCAGAGGTTGCCGAGAAATACGTCCGGTTATATCCGCCCGTCGCCAGAACGGTCATGTGAGCGCGGAAACGGTGCAATTTACCCGTGTTCATATCCAGACAGATCACGCCCCGGCATTCGCCGTCGACCATAATCAGGTCGATGGCAAAATATTCCACATAAAAGTCAGTGTCATACTTCAAGGATTGTTGATACATGCTGTGCAGCATCGCATGGCCGGTCCGATCCGCCGCGGCACATGTGCGCTGTGCGGGATCGCCTTCGCCAAATTCGGTGGTCATACCGCCGAATGGCCGCTGATAAATCTTGCCTTCTTCCGTGCGGGAGAAAGGAACGCCCATATGTTCCAGCTCATAAACCGCTTCGGGTGCCTGACGCACCATATATTCGATGGCATCCTGATCGCCAAGCCAGTCAGCCCCCTTGACCGTGTCATACATATGCCACTGCCATTTATCCGGCCCCATGTTGCCCAACGTTGCGGCAATGCCGCCCTGTGCTGCAACCGTATGGGAACGCGTGGGAAATACTTTGGAAATACAGGCTGTTTTCAGGCCTGATTCAGCAATGCCCATGGCCGCGCGCAGACCAGCGCCACCGGCCCCGATCACAATGGCATCATAGACGTGATCAATTATTTCATATGTCTTGCTCATTTATCCAGGCCTTACAATGCAATTTTAAGAACGGAGAAAATGGACGCCACCGCAATGATGGTACATCCAAACAATATGGAAAACTGAAGAAAGATTTTCATCCCTTCAGCATGGATATAATCCTCAACAATCGCCTGCAATCCAAGCCGCAGATGATATAGCCCGATGACAATATACAACAGCATCAAAATCGCAGAAACCGGGGATGACAACCATGCTTTAACTGTGAAATAATCCGCCTGTGTCATCTGCACAATAGACGCCACAAACCAGATGGTCAGGGGAATGAGAGCCACAGCGGCAATTTTCTGCATCCACCAATGTTCGGTTCCGCTTTTGGCAGACCCAAGGCCACGCACTTTACTTATAGGAGTATTTAAATCCATGATCGTTCCTTATAACATGCCGCAACCGATGACCCAGGCAACTGCCGTTAAAACAGCGGTCCCCAGAAAAACCTGCATATTGGTCCGGGCTGTGGTTTCCACATCAAGGCCCATGCCCATATCCCAGAAAAGATGACGGACGCCATTACATAAATGCAGCATCAACGCCAAAGTAAAGCCCAACAGAACCGCCTTGCCAAGCAGGCTTTCCATACAGTCCTGAAACAGCGCATATTCATCCGGCCCGGAAGCCAGTGAAATCAACCACCATGCCAAAAGTAATGTACCGCCGCCAAGGGCAACACCCGATGCCCGGTGCAAAATGGACAACGCCATATGCGGGCCCCATTTATATATTTGCAGATGCGGTGAGGTTGGCCGCTTTAAAGATGCCATATGCTCGTCCCTCTTCATAAGATTATGCGGTTTAATCGTTACCGCACGACATAATTACCCAATTCGTCCTTGTTCTTAAAACGATTATGCGCTCAGGGCAAGGATTACGTTGAAAAAATTTCGATCTTAGCTCTTTCTGGGGCACAATAACCAGACATCCAGATCCAGTAAGACGGCCGGATCATATTTGCCGTCATCCCCCTTATACGCAAAGTCATCCGCGACTTTATCCTTGCAAGCCACCAAACGACACCGCAACGCCCCCACATCATTCCGGCCCGCGATCTCCGCCTTATCCAGCACTTCCGACCAAGCGTAAACCGTGTCCCCCGCAATACAAGGATTCACATGCCGACCGCTGTTAATGGCCAATATATTCTGAGCATTGGCCAGACCGTTAAAGCTCAAACCCCGCGCAAGNGAGATCACATGACCGCCGTAGACAATCCGTTCGGCCAGCCGCCCGTCTTTCATGGCATGCAGATTAAAATGNACNTTNGCNGTNTTNTGATACAGGCGNGTGGCCAGCATATGATCGGCGGCCTCAATGGTCATGCCGTCCACATGGCTGATTTTCTCGCCCACCGTATAATCTTCCCAGAAATATNCTGAGCCAGACAGAANGCTGTCAAAATCGTCATAACGCAGATTTTTCGGTATGGTCAGATTTTCCGGGGCCACAACAGTNGGCAATTCCGGNATNACGGTTTCNACCGCCGGACTTGCCGCATCCTTCTTGTTAATCATCACCCAGCGAACATATTCCAGAACTTCCTCGCCCTTTTGNTTAACGCCAAAGGTNCGCACATAAACATTTCCGGTCCGGCCATTGGAATTTTCTTTCAGGCCNATNACCCGGCTGGTNGCCGTCAATGTGTCACCCGTATAAACCGGGGCCAGAAACCGACAATCCGCATAGCCCAGATTGGCCACCGCATTGATNGANATATCCGGCACGGTCTTGCCAAACACAATATGAAAAACCAGCATGTCATCCACAGGCGCCCGGTCCAGACCGCATTTTTCCGCNAAAGAATCCCCGGATTGCAGCGCAAAACGCATNCCATATANGGCGGAATAGAGACTGACATCACCGGATGTGATGGTCCGGGGNGTGGCNTGACGAATCACCTGACCCAGAGAAAAATCTTCAAAATAGTTNCCTCTAAANGTTTTGCTCATCTTTTATCCCTCCANCTGTGNNATGGCTTCGGACAATTTCACCATNCGCTTGGCATTTTCCACATGCAGATTTTCNATCAGCTTNCCNTCNACCANCACCACGCCCTTGCCCTCGGCTTCGGCGGCAGCAAAGGCTTCGATAATCCGTGCGGANAATTCCANNTCNGCAACAGACGGNGCAAAAGTCTCATTGGCTCCGGCAAGTTGTTTCGGATGGATCAGCGTTTTGCCGTCAAATCCGAATTCCAGNCCTTGGNNACAACTGGCCCGNAAGCTTTCGTCATCATTNAGGTCCANATAAACCCCGTCCAATATATCNATATTTTCNGCCCGTGCNGCCANCATGCATAGNCCNANGCTNGTCACAACTGGNAANCGCATGACCGTATGATGCGCATGNAGGTCTTTCACCAGATCACTGGTNCCCATNACAAAACANGTCANCCGNTNCGAGCTTGCCGCGATCTCNGCCGCATTNAGNATGGCNCGNGGTGTTTCCATCATGCACCAGANTTTNGTTTTTTCCGGNGCNCCAAAACGNNCCATCATCTCTTCGGCCTGATGAANCATGGCNGCATTTTCCACTTTGGGCAACAGNATCGCNTCCGGTCCAGCTTCGCAAGCCGCCTTCATATCCGCTTCGCCCCATGCGCTGTCCAGACCATTGACACGAATGATCAATTCCCGATTGCCGTAACCGCCTGCCTTCACAGCCTCCGCNACAAGGGTCCGGGCCTGTTCCTTNGCATCNACCGCNACCGCATCCTCAAGATCCAATATCAAGCCATCNGCGGACAATGATTTCGCCTTTTCCAAAGCCCGTGGGTTGGAACCGGGCATGTATAATACACTTCTGCGGGGTTTGATCTGATTGCTCATGAGGGGATTTCCTTACCATTCTTGATATATTATTTCATAATCTGCCGCAGAGTTATATATTTTATTGCGCCGCATTACAAGATGCTGCATTGCAATAAAAAAGGCAGGCCTTACTCCAGCCTGCCTTTTCTCACNTTAAGAATNACATTACCAACCGCATTTACGGNCTTTATTCTGCACNTCCAACCANTCTTTAAGCGGCGCGAAATATTCCAATACCGCACNGCCGTCCATCTGACGTGTCCCGGTGAAGGCTTCCAGTGCATCCGGCCAAGGTTGACTTGCACCCATTTCCAGCATGGCATTGAATTTCTTGCCTACTTCCTTGTTGCCATAAATGGTACAACGGTGCAGAGGACCNTCAAATCCNGCCTGNGCACAGGCGGCTTTATGGAACTGGAATTGCANGATATGNGCNAGAAAATACCGCATATANGGNGTATTGCCCGGAATATGATATTTGGCNCCCGGATCNAAATCATCNGCNGCNCGNGCCACNGGNGATTTGATNCCCTGATATTTCAGGCGCAAGTCCCACCAGCCTTGGTTATANGTTTCNGGCGTTAATTCGCCGTTGAAAACCTGCCAACGCCATTGATCCACCATCAGACCAAAGGGCAGGAACGCCACCTTATCCATGGCGCGGCGCATCAACAGCGCGATATCGCCTTCTGGTCCCGGCACCTGATCGATCAGACCCAGTTTTTGCAGATATTCCGGGGTAATGCTCAGTGAAATCGCATCGCCAATCGCCTCATGGAANCCATCATTAGCCCCGTTCTGGTGCAAAGGCGACTGATCTTTATAGGCCCGTTGATAGAAATTATGCCCCAATTCATGGTGAATGGTAATGAAATCTTCCTCTGTCACCTCGGTACACATTTTGATGCGCACATCATCCTTATTATCCAGATTCCACGCACTGGCATGACATTGCACTTCCCGGTCNCGGGGCTTGGTAATCAACGACCGTTGCCAGAATGTTTCCGGTAGCGGGGCCAATCCAAGGGAGGTGAAAAATTGCTCTCCGGTTTTAACCATCTTCAGCGCGTCATAGCCCTGCTCTACCAATAAAGAGGTCAGGTCATAGCCAATATCCGTNCCCGCAGGTTCCACCAAAGACGAAATATTGCCCCANCTCTGCGCCCACATATTNCCGGTAAGATGGGCNGGNATAGCCCCCTCTGCCGGNGNGACCTCATCGCCGTATTTTTCATTAAGCTTGGCCCGCACATGACAATGCNNCGCATCATACAGNGGCTTCACTTGCCCCCAAAGACGATCGGTTTCNGCCCNAAANTCATCCGCTGGCATATCGTAACCCGCGCGCCACATATANCCCACATCANNATAGCCCANCTCNGCGGCNCCNTTGTTNGCAATCTCCACCATGCGGGCATATTTATCCTTCATGGCTGGCGATATNGTNCGCCATGCCTGCCATGCTTTAAGCAGTTCCGNCGGATCGCTGGAGCTGGCCATNACCTTGGACAATTCCCCAAGGGTGCGGCCTTCCGGGCCTTTNCCCGTGGCATACATGCTNTCCAGATCGGCGGCAATTGTNGCCAGTTCCTTATTCTCAGCCGCATCACTTGGCGCGGGCANCGTAATGCCAAGTTTGATAATNTTCATCTTGCGNCGNAGGACNTCATCCAACGCAATATCGTTNAANTGTTTGGCGTCATTGGCATATTTCACCGCCAGAGCCGTCATATCCGCCCCCACCTGAGCCACCACCGCATTGGTATCNACGGTCATAAAATTGGCCTGTATCCANTAGGCCCGTGCGGCGAAAACGCTCTTTTCCGCAAAATCCGCCTCGACCGCGGCAACAAAGCTTTTGGCATCCTCAGCCGTAACCGTCTTTTTTGTCTCTATTTCTATCTCGGCAGTACAGCCGGCCAGCATCATGGCCAAGACAAGTAAACTCGTTTTTTTCATCATGTGATTATCCTCTATCCCGCTATTATTCATTGGTTCTGTGACGCAAGTGAATAGTAGGCTCATATCCCCGGAGAAATAAAGCCTTTCCCACAAAAAAAGAGGCCAATGCTAAACATTGACCTCTTTATCAAATTATCTTCTGATCTCGCCTTAAGATTCAGAATATTCGGTTATCCTTTTTTCAGATAATCACTACAAAGCTTCTCGGCNATCTGGATGGCGNTCAGCGCGGCACCCTTCAGAAGNTTATCCGATACACACCACAGATTGATGCCGTTTTTCACCGTCACATCCCGGCGAATACGGCTGATATAAGTGGCGAATTCNCCNACACANTCNATCGGCGTGATGTAACCACCGTCTTCCCGCTTGTCGATNACCAGAATACCCGGTGCTTCGCGCAGAATATCAAAGACTTCTGCCTCATCNANCGGATTTTCAAACTCGATATTNAGAGATTCCGAATGACCAAGNAAAACCGGAACCCGCACACATGTGGCGGTAAGCNTAATATCCGGNTCNAGAATTTTCGCGGTCTCGGAGACCATTTTCCATTCTTCTTTTGTGTCGCCGCTGTCCATAAAGACATCAATATGCGGAATCACATTAAAGGCAATCTGCTTGGGATAGACCACAGCCTCAACCGGNTCATTGACAATGATCGCCCGCGTTTGCGTCCATAACTCATCCATAGCCTCCCGGCCACTGCCCGATACGGACTGGTAAGTTGACACCACAACNCGCGTGATTTTNGCATAATCATGCAAAGGTTTCAGGGCAACCATCATCTGNGCCGTNGAACAATTGGGGTTCGCGATGATGTTTTTCTTGGTATAGCCCGCGATGGCCGCACCATTNACTTCCGGNACGATCAGCGGCACTTTCGGGTCCATGCGGAAATGGGAACTGTTATCAATCACCACACAGCCTAGCGCACCAATTTTCTCGCTCCATTTCGCGGAAATAGAACCGCCTGCGGACATCAAAGCAATATCNGTACCNGAAAAATCATAATCATCAAGACATTTNACTTTCAGAGTTTTATCCCCGAAAGTCACTTCCTGNCCCAGCGAACGNCGCGATGCCAGCGCCACAACCTCGGACGCCGGAAACTGACGTTCCGCCAATATATTCAACATTTCCCGGCCAACATTTCCGGTAGCACCGATAACGGCNACTTTATACGACATAATCTGCTCCAATATTTAATCTTTATTCAAGCGGTCCATTGCCCGCAAAATACTATCCCCCATGACAGAGGTCGAAACCTTGGCCTTGCCCGGTTGCATGATATCCGCCGTACGAAGCCCTCCTGCCAACACATCCTGCACCGCATCCTCGATCAATTGGGCTTCTGCCGCGCAATCGTAAGTATAGCGCAGGGCCATGGCAAAACTTAAAATCGTCGCGATCGGATTGGCAATGCCCTGTCCTGCGATATCCGGCGCGCTGCCGTGAACCGGCTCATACATGGCCCCGCCGCCCTTGACGCCCAACGCCGCAGAAGGCAACATACCCAGCGACCCGGTCAACATGGCCGCCACATCGCTCAGCAGATCACCGAACAGATTGTCGGTAACAATCACATCAAACTGTTTCGGCGCACGCACCAATTGCATGGCGCAACTGTCGGCCAGCATATGATCCAGCTTGATATTTGGATATTCGGCCCCAACCTTGGTCACTTCTTCGCGCCACAACAGGCCGCTTTCCATGACATTGGCTTTTTCAGAAGAGGTCACCCGGCCATCACGTTTGCCCGCAAGGTCAAAAGCCACATGGGCAATCCGGTGAATTTCCGATGTGGTATAAACCTGCGTATTGACGCCCCGGCGTTCCCCGTTAGGCAATGTTTCAATCCCCCGCGGTTCGCCAAAATAAATCCCGCCGGTCAATTCCCGGACAATCATAATATCAAGGCCACTGACCAGTTCCGGCTTCAGACTCGAGGCCTCTACCAAAGACTCGAAACAGATCGCCGGACGCAGGTTGGCAAATAATTCCAACTCCTTGCGCAGTCTCAGCAATCCGGCTTCCGGGCGTTTGTCATAATCGACCCCATCCCATTTCGGACCGCCAACGGCCCCCAACATAACCGCATCAACATTTTTGCCAGCTCAAGCGCGTCATCTGACAAGGGTTTGCCATATACATCATAAGCGGCACCGCCCACAAGGTCTTCGTGAACTGTGAAATTCAAGCCACGGTGGTCCCCCATCCAATCGATAACCCGGCGGGCCTCGGCCATAATTTCCGGGCCGATTCCGTCACCAGGCAGCATCAATAATGAAAATTCTTTCGCCATATTCTAATCCTTAAACAGCCACGGCTGACTTAATCTTTTACGGGCTTCATAATCCCGAATAATGTCTTTCTTTTCCAGCGTCAGGCCAATATCATCCAAGCCATTCAACAGGCAATGACGACGGTAGGGGTCAATCTCGAAAGACACTTTGCCCCCGTCCGGCCCTGAAATCTCCTGCGCCTCCAGATCAACGGTGATGATGGCATTGGCACCCCGGCTGGCATCATCCATCAAAAGATCAATGGTTTCCTGCGGCAATTTGATGGGCAGAAGACCGTTCTTAAAACAGTTGCCGTAAAAAATATCCGCGAAGCTGGGCGCGATGATGCATTTAATGCCGAAATCCTTCAACGCCCAAGGCGCATGTTCCGGCTGGACCCGCAACCAAAATTCTCACCCGTCACCAAAATCTCGGCTTTCCGATAAGCGGGCTGGTTCAAGACAAAATCTTCCCGTTCCGACCCATCATCATGATAGCGGATATTGGAAAAGGCATAGATGCCAAGCCCCGTGCGCTTGATGGTTTTCAAATGCTTTTGCGGAATGATCATATCCGTGTCAAGATTGCTCATGGGCAACGGCGCGGCAATGGCGCTTAATTTTATAAATTTATCCATAATCAAAGCTCCCTGACATCGGTTAAGCGTCCGGTTAAGGCCGCCGCTGCCGCCATAGCGGGGCTCATCAAATGGGTGCGGCCCTTTGGTCCCTGACGACCTTCAAAATTCCGGTTAGAAGTTGAGGCACAGCGTTCCTTAGGCCCCAATTTATCCGCGTTCATAGCCAGACACATGGAACATCCCGGTTCCCGCCAGTCAAATCCGGCGTCCATCAGAATCTCGTCCAGACCTTCTTCTTCGGCCTGTAATTTTACCAGTCCCGATCCCGGCACCACCCATGCGGCCACATCACTATGAACCTTTTTGCCCTTGACCACTTCTGCCACCGCACGGATATCTTCGATCCGGCCATTGGTGCAGGAGCCGATGAAAACCCGTTCAATGGTCACATCCTGCAATTTCGTGCCGGGGGTCAGCCCCATATAATCCAAGGCCCGTTCCATGGCGGTTCTGCGTTCCGCGTCCTTCACATCCGCCGGATTGGGCACAACACCCGTGATCGGCAGAACATTTTCCGGGCTGGTGCCCCATGTGACCTGTGGAATGATATCCGCCGCCTTGAGGAATATCTCCTTGTCATATGTCGCGCCCTCATCCGTGGGCAATGTCTTCCAATAGGCCACGGCCTGTTCAAAAGCCGCGCCTTTCGGGGATTTAGGCCGTCCCATAACATAATCAAATGTCACCTGATCCGGGGCCACAAGTCCTGACCGCGCTCCGGCTTCGATGGACATATTACATAATGTCATGCGGCCTTCCATGGACAATCCGCGAATGGCCGATCCGGTAAATTCGATCACATAGCCCGTGCCGCCCGCCGTACCGATCTTGCCAATGATGGCAAGGGCAATATCCTTGGCCGTGATCCCTGCGCCAAGCGCGCCGTCCACTTCGATCCGCATATTTTTCTGTCGCTGCAAGATCAATGTCTGCGTCGCCATAACATGTTCAACTTCGGACGTGCCGATACCAAAAGCCAGCGCGCCAAAAGCCCCGTGAGTCGAGGTATGACTGTCACCACAAACAATGGTCATGCCCGGCTGGGTAAAACCCTGTTCCGGTCCAACAATATGGACAATACCCTGACGAGGGTCCATCATGGGAATATATTCAACGCCAAAATCTTTACAGTTTGCTTTCAGTGTATCCAGTTGAATCTGGCTGTCTTCCGCATTGATCGCCGTGGCCCGGTCCGCCCCGG
>JAESPY010000102.1 GCA_016765435.1 Emcibacter sp. | reverse complement strand
GGTCCGAGTGCCGAACCTTGGCTTTGGTAATGAGTCAGATGGCCGTTTTAATTCAAATTCACCCGCCATTCGCGGTGTTTTCGGAGCCAATACAACTGGCTTTTATATTGATGACACACCGGTTCCCATGTCCATTCAGCCACGGGTGATTGATGTATCCCGAATTGAAGTTCTTCGTGGCCCCCAAGGCTCCCTTTACGGCGCACGTTCCATGGGCGGGACCATTCGTCTGATTACACAACAACCTGATTTTGATGGTGTCTCCGGTTCAGCCCATGCCACCTTATCAACCGTTAAAGAGGGTGACATCAACTGGTCTGTTGATGCGTCTGCTAACCTGCCTATCGTTGAAGACAAGCTGGCGATTCGCGTAACAGCCTATTATGGACAGAATTCCGGCATTTTCGACCGGGTATATGCACCAACATATGAAGGTTTCATCATTAATGATCTGGGCGAGGGAACCGCGACGGACCCTGCTGTTACTGAATTACCTAATATCGTTGGTATATTGGGCTTGGATGAATGGGTGCCAACTACTTTTAATAACCCTGCGCCAGCTTTTGAAAAACGTGAAAATGTTGATGATGAAAGATATGGTGGTTTTCAATTAGTTGCGAAAGCACAAATTGCCGAGAACCTTACCTTCATTCCAAAATTCATGTATCAAAAAATTGATGCTGATGGCTTGCCTTTTGCCGATAATGAGCCTGGAAATTTCACAAGGTCACGTTTCTTTGATAATGAAGAACCCGGTTCAGATCGTTGGTGGTTAGCCAGTGGCACCTTAAATTGGGACCTTGACAGCGGCACGATCGTATCCACAACATCCTACTTTGATCGTTTTCTTAATGAAGCTGAAGAAGAAGCCAGCTTCCTGAATTCACTGTTGAACAATCACCCTGTTCTACGCCCTTTATCATTAGGCCCTGTCATTCCCGTAGCCAGTATCATAACTGAAAGTGAAGCCTTTACCTCATTTTCCCATGAAACACGCTATACTTCTGATTTTGAAGGTCCCTTCCAATTCACAGCAGGTGTCTTCTACCAAAGAACCAAAAATCACCTGCAATATCCGGCTGCTTTGGCTGTCGGACTTAATCAGGCCGCTGGTGGTGGTGCCTTTGGGCTCGTACCCGGGGATTTGATCTTCGTGACAGAAAATTTCTTTAACACCAAAGAATATGCTGTATTCGGAGAAGCCACATTTGATATTACCGACGCGATTTCCATCACAGCGGGTGGACGTTGGTATAAAACAGAAACAGACGCCTTCATTGAATCAGATGGGTTCGCCAACGATGGTCCTTCCCGTGTTCCTGGTGATTTATCACTGGATACGGTCGATCAATCAGAAAGTGGCTTTAATCCTAAAGTTCTCATTCAAGCCAATATAAGCGAAGAAATGGATGTTTATGCATCCGCATCCAAAGGTTTCCGCATTGGGGGAGCCAATGGCAATCTTCCCGCAACATTATGTGGGGATGAATTAAATGACCTGAACCTAAACCCTGACGATGTGCAAACTTATGATTCTGATTCACTCTGGAGTTATGAAGCTGGGATAAAAACATCACTTGCTGATAATCGCGTCTCATTGAATGCGGCCGTATATTTTATTAAATGGAGTGATATTTCACAGCAGAACCGTCTGGGTTGTGGCTTCCAATATATTGCCAACGCCGGTAAAGCAGAAATTAAAGGTTTTGAAATTGAACTGATGGCCGCCCCAATTGATGGCCTGACATTGACCTTTGCGCTGGGCTATGCCGATGCCAAAATTACAGATGCACAAGGTGTTGCAGGCGTCAGTGAAGGCGATNTTATTCAAGGCGTTCCCAACTGGACCGTCGCCGCATCCGGTGAATATATCTTCCCACTGACCAGTGAAATGGACGGAATTATCCGGGCTGACTTCAACTATTATGGTCGCAGTTTCAGCACCAACAATGGCGATCAACGTGAGCGTCCTTCATGGACTGCCCTTAACCTTCGGGCTGGCGTGATCCGGGATGATTGGGAAATCACCCTGTTTGTGGATAACCTGACCAATGAACATGCCAATCTGGCCGACAGTCGGTCCATTGCGGCGGAAACACCCGGTCGTCAGCGNCTTGTAACCAATCGTCCNCGGACCATTGGTATTGACGTCAGAACACGTTTCTAAGTCGATAATTTTTCAAGGGCGGGCTTATGACAAGTCCGCCCTTTCTTTTACTCTTAACGCCAGCTGTGAGGCAGAATATGAAACGCATACCCTTTATTTTGTNGAGCCTGCTTCTNCTCATNGGCNTGTCGTCCTGTTCCGAGGCCCCAAAGGCGGTCTCCAATGTATCTGAGCAACAGATGCAGGCNGGACNAACNCTNCTCTCCGATAATTGTTCCGGTTGCCATCTGGCCGCCGAAGACGGCACCTTCAGCCGCATCAGCCAAATCCGCAAAACACCGGAAGGCTGGGATATGAATATCGCCCGCATGATGATTTTTCACGGGCTGGAAATTGAAACACAGGACCGCCGTGATCTGGTAAAGTTCCTGTCCGACACCCAAGGGTTGGCCCCGTCCGAGACAGCCGCCCACCGGGATGTTCTGGAACGCAAACATAATACCATCGAACAGGGCGTTGACCCGGACCTTGCCGCCATGTGNGCGCGCTGTCATACCTATGCCCGTGTCGCCCTGCAACGGCGGGACAAGGCCGAATGGCAANATCTGATCCATATGCATCTTGGCCAATGGGCCTCTATCGAATATCAAATGCTCTCCCGNGAACGGGACTGGCGCGCCGATGCGCTGGGNCCNGTTGCCGANAAACTGGGNNAAATGTATCCTTTGACNACNCCCGACTGGACAGACTGGCANNCCACCNCATGGCAAGACATGTCCGGGGAATGGCGGATTATCGGTCATCTTCCGGGACAGAGCGATATGAATGGCATCATGACGGTAAGTGCCGCTGGCGATGACAAATATCAAACCACCTATAATTTAAGTTTTTCCGATGGCGTGACAATGAAGGGTACCGGGAAATCCATTGTGCATTCCGGCTATGAATGGCGCGGCACAGCGACCTTTGGCACGGAAAAATTCCGCGAGATATGGGCCGCCTCCCCCGATGGCAACAGCATGACCGGACAAATCTTCAAAAAAGGCCACCCGGATGATAGCATGACCATCACCGCATGGCGCAAAACATCGGACCGTCATGGTATTATGAGCGTTGTCCCCGCTTCCCTTAAAATCGGCAGCAGCACAGAAATCACCATTAGCGGCGTTAACCTGTCCGGTGATGTCAGCCTGACCGGGGCNAAAGTGACCGTCATCGAAGCCTCCGCAGATCGGGTGGTCATATCCGCCAAAGCAGTCGGCAGCGTACCAAGCACGACGAAATTAACCGTGGGCAACGAGACGGCAATGCAGAATTTCGTCCTCTATAGCCAAGTGGATTTCCTGAAAGTCACCCCGGAATACGGCATTTCCCGTGTCGGCGGTGGCGGCGGCCCGATCCCCAAGGTCAAGGCACAGTTTGAGGCCACAGGATATAGCTTTGGCCCAGACGGTCTGGCCAATACAGAGGATGACATTTCCCTTGGCATGATGCCGGTCATCTGGACCGTGGATAATTNTAANGANGCGGCCGCAAAGATGCAGGACGCCAAATATGCCGGACATATCACGCCGCAGGGAAGNTTTNTNCCGGCGGTGGCTGGTCCGAATCCCGACCGNAAATACAGTACTAATAATGCCGGTGATCTGAAAATAATTGCCACCTATACCGATGGAGACCGAACTTTGACCGCCGAAGCTCATCTGATTGCCACGGTACAACGCTGGAACAATCCGCCCATTATGTAAGCAGGATCAAGACCCATGAAACATTTAAAACCGCTGAATAAAAAGGCCCATCGACTAAGCCAAGCCNATGATACAGGCACCAAGCAAGAAGTTTATGCCATGCAGACGATCGCCGNCTGCACCACCTCCACCGATCCCGGNTGGGAAGTGGACCCGTTCGGCAGTGTCGCCTCGCTCTGTCAGCCCATGGAGGCTGATCTTTATGGCTGTTCCGATCCCTGTTGGTGGCCCGCCGCCGTACCGGATACGGTCAATACCTATCCCGACTGGTCAGACATGAANGATACCCGCAAGAACTGGCGCAAATTACAAGCCGTTTTCCCAGAGGATTGAGATTGTGAAGAAAATTATATTATCAGTATTNCTCTGGGGTTTTGCCCTGTCCTCTGTGACCTTTGCCAAGGAATATATNNTTGTCGGNGCGCGACCCGACAAANTNTTNGTCATNGATATCAAGGCCCGGAAGGTCGAAAAAACCTTCACCATTCCGGACAGCACCGCGCCGCAAAATATTGTCATCTCCCCGGACCGGAAAATTGCCTATGTGGGCACCAACCATCTGCGCTCCATTGTCGGTATCGATCTGGAAAGCGGTGATGTGGTTTTCCGCGCCGACCTTGATTACAAGGATGACGAACGCACTTGGAATTACGGCTTTGACATCAGCCCCGATGGCACCGAGATTTATTCCTATGACATTCCCACAAAAATTCATCTGGACCGGTTTGAGTCTCTGGAGCCGCGCCTGAGCGTTTTTAGAACCGATGCCGGATTGGACGCCACTCCAGTACGGGAATTTGCCCTGCCCCGNCGTATTCATCTGTTGGTCATGGCCAANAGCGGCACACTTTATGCCATGGGTTGGGATTTTTATAAAATANATGTGCAGACCGNAAAATATGAGGTCGCTTATCCCCTGCGCAACTGGAAACAGGCCAATCTGTCGCAACCGGACGCGCTAGCCTTTTGGCCCAGCTGGGATAACAACGGCATTTTCTCTACCCCGATCTCTTACGCCCGCACCGATATGGCCGAAGATAATATGGAACGCTACCGGACCGGATTGCTGACCCTTGATCTGGACACAGAAGAATTCGAGCTGATTGATTTTCAGTCGGCCCCGGAAGTTCTGTTCAGTTCNGTTCTGCATCCCNACCGNAAAACNGCNTATGCCGCTTATAATACCCTGCTCAAGATTGATCTGGAAAACCCNCATACGGAAATCCGCATTGATCTGGACCATACCTATTATCAGACGGATATTTCTGCCGATGGCAAAGAAGTATATGTGGGCGGCACCACNTGCGACATCGCCATATATGANNNNAAANACCTGTCCCGTATTGGCGAAGTGATCCTGCCCGGCTGTCCCGATATGGGCGCCACCGTCATGCGAATGATACATAAATAACAACGAAGAAACCGATCTTCCAAACCTGAAACTAATGGAAAATATTATGACCTACAGCCTATATATAAACGGCCAGTCTGTGCCAACTGACACTCACATGGACATCTTCAATCCGGCCACAGGTGACTTGCTGGGCAAATGCCCGGTCGCAACCCGTGAACAACTGGACATGGCCGTGGCTGCTGCGGCAGAGGCCTTCAAAACATGGAGCGAGGTCAGCAACGAAGACCGCAAAGCCGCCTGTCATGCCATTGGACAGCTTTTGGAGGACAATGCGGACGAACTGTCCAAACTGCTGACCGAGGAACAGGGCAAACCGCTGAACGGTCTGGGATCCCGCTTTGAGCTGGGCGGCTGTCAGGCATGGACCCATTTTACCGCTGATCTGGAATTGCCGATGGAGGTCATTCAGGATAACGAAGAAGGCCGGGTTGAGCTTCACCGCAAACCCCTTGGCGTTGTTGGCTCCATCACCCCGTGGAACTTTCCATTGATGATTGCCATCTGCATGTGATTCCGGCGATCCGCAGCGGCAATACCGTTGTCATCAAACCGTCCCCTTTCACCCCGCTCAGCACCCTGCGCATGATCGAAATGATCGGCGGCATCCTGCCCAAAGGCGTGCTGAATATCGTCAGCGGCAAGGATGATCTGGGTCAGATGATGAGCGAGCATAAAGACATTCAGAAAATCGTCTTCACCGGGTCTTGCGCCACGGGCGGTAAGATCATGGCCAGTGCCGCGCCGACCTTAAAACGTCTGACATTGGAACTTGGCGGCAATGACGCCGGAATCGTCTTGCCGGATGTGGATGCTTCTGCCATCGCCGAAGGTTTATTCTGGGGCGCGTTCATTAACGGTGGACAAACCTGTGCCGCCCTGAAACGGCTCTATGTTCACGAAGATGTTTATGACGATGTCTGCACGGCCCTGACCGAATTTGCCAAAAATATCCCCATGGGCAATGGTCTTGATGAAAATATGATCCTTGGACCCGTGCAGAATGAAATGCAATATAACAAGGTCAAAAATCTAGTGGATGATGCGGTGGCCAATGGCGCGCGGGTGCTTCTGGGTGCCAATCCTGAAAGTGGCCCCGGTTATTTCTATCCCACGACCCTTCTGGCCGATGTGTCTGACGGCACACGTATCGTCGATGAGGAACAGTTCGGCCCGGCCCTGCCCATCATTAAATATAGCAATATAGATGACGTTATCGCGCTGGCCAATGCCTCCGACAATGGTCTGGGCGGGTCCATATGGTCAAATGACATAGCACTGGCAAAATCTTTAGCCAACCGTCTGGAATGCGGCAGTGTCTGGATCAACAAACATGGCATGATCCAGCCCAACGTGCCTTTCGGTGGTGTCAAGTCATCGGGTATCGGTGTGGAATTTGGTGTGGATGGCCTGAAAGAATATACCACCATTCAGGCGGTCTTCGTTTAAGGCGTCATACCCCTCATATAACAAATCAAAACGGGTCTTCTCTAACGGGGAAGGCCCGTATTTTTTTGATCTCATTCCATTTGTTCAAAAATCCGTACCTCTTCCAGAAACCAGCTGGTGAAAGAACGAATTTTTGATTTATCGGTCGCGGTATTGGTATTGACCACATAATAGCCCATACCCGTTGGCAGGCTGATATCAAACGGCTTGACCAATTCGCCGCGCCGCAAAGCTTCCGACACCAACGGCATACGGCCAAGGGCAATACCATGCCCCAATGTGGCGGCCTGTAATGTCAGATGAGAATGGGAAAACCCCGGTCCCCGGCTATAATCAATGCCTTTGATCCCCGCATCATCCAGCCATTCTTTCCAGCCAATATCCTCATGGTCATGAAGCAGAACATGCTGGCTGAGGTCATCCAGATGTTTCAGAGGAAGATCGCCTTTGAGATAGGCCGGGCTACAGACCGGAAAAATTTCTTCGGCCAAAAATTTCTGGCTTTCCACATAGGGCCATTTACCATCGCCGTAACGCAGGTCAATATCCACATCACCTGCTTTCAACAGGTCAAATTCCTTGCTGCTCACCATGATCCGTATGTCGATATTGGGATATTCCCCGTAAAATCTGTGCAGCCGGGGCATGAGCCAGCCGCTGGCAAAGGAACTGGGCATGGAGACTTTCAATATCTGGATTTCA
>JAESPY010000003.1 GCA_016765435.1 Emcibacter sp. | reverse complement strand
TCTTTACTGCCCATGATTTCAATCACATCAGCCTTGTTCAGCCGATTTGGTGGCCCATCCAAAGCTTCCCCTTGTGGCGTAGATCCTAGCGTTAGGGCATGGAGAGCCTGATAAACAGGAGCCTCCGCAACCACATCAGCAACCTCAGGCTTGATCTTCTCTTGTTCCTCTAACCACCAAGTCTTACGGGCGCGTTCAATCTCATTCAAATGCTTCTTAAGCTGTTTGGTTTTAGCCTCTTCAATGGAATCAGAAACAACCTTTTGGTAATCCTTGAACTGGCTAGGTGTCATGCCAATCTCTTCAGCAGAGCCAAACATTGCCTTGAGGTTGTATTGCTCCTCAATGGTTTCAATCTCTTCATCAGTCGCAATCAAACGATCCATAACCGCTTGGACTTCAGGAGAGAATTGGGCGTCTAACGTGTCCTTGCCTACCCGTCGTTTCATGGCGCTATAGATAGACACCAACCAAGCCCGGAAGTGATTAAAGGCGCTTTGCAGATCGAGTGACGGGGCGCGGCCAGTGCGAAAATAGTCTTCTACACTCCGAGCCCATTGCTCATGCATAGCCCGCGACAAGTGACCCTCAGCGCTAGAGCTTCTTGTAAGGTCGCCAGACTTCACAAACTTAGACACAGCAGCCTTAGACATACCCTCAAGGGATTTAACCGCAGCAGTGTCCTTTTGCTTCTTGGCGTATGAGATAGCCTCAGCTCTCAAACTCTCAGCGTTCTTGCCCCACCATGATTGAACCGTAGACCAATCAGCCGCTAATTCCTCATTGATAGCCGAGTCATCACGTAACTGCTCTAGGAAGAAATGCCCGCTTTCATGCAGGAATGTAGTTGGATCAGCTTTAGCGCCAAGGTTGATAATTGCTTGAGCGCCTGTGAACTGGATAGAGCCGCGTTCTTGCTGGCGTAGAATCCGTGGGTCATTCGGATCAAACGTGCCGACATTCTCAACCGATTTTATATTGGATTTGTTTGCGTCAAAAATATGGACGTGCGTTGTGCCGGGATCGAGCGACATATTTTCAAAGCGTTCTCCTGCGTCTTTCAAGATAATACTATCAAAGCCCAGCTCTTGAATGATTTCCCCGAGCATATGATATCCAATTAGCTCGCCAGTTTCGGGATCTTCAGCATAAGCGAGCCCTTCAGAGCTTCTGAGAACCGCCTCAAGCTCAGCATGTTGACCACCTTCAGTCTGAAAATCCGTAACGCTTTCAAAAATACCGCTGGCTTCAACATCATATCTATCTGCGACGATTTGGATTGCAACGATCAATGGGTTTTCTGTCTCCCCTTCAACCTCCCAAAGCGCCTCAACAATCTCATCTTCAAACTCATCACGTCTCTCTTTAACCTCAGAGACTTCGATTTCATTGTTTTCAGCAACCAACTCAACAGCAGAAGCCTCAAGAGCTTCAGTATCAATAAACTCAGCCCACGGAGAGCCTTCGCCGACAACAAAAGGATTTTCTGTTCTAATGAAAACTTCAAGAGTTTGAGGTTTCCCACCACTCAACTCCGAGCGCGCCTGCTCTCGTGCAGCATCACCCTCAGCTTCTTCGTTCGCCTCAAGCTGTTCAGCCCGTTGCTCTATTCGGTTAGTTAGGTCCGGCCCCTCGCCAGCATAGTTATCGGTGGCATCGCTCTCCGATGTTGTAAAGTAGTTGACCGCGCCGAATTGGCCTTCTTTAGTGCCAGTTATAGACGAATCAAATGCATCAATGTCATGCGTCGTTCCGTGGTAAGCCCGCATCACAACAGGCTCGCCAGATTTGAAATCGTGCGAATTAACCTCATCAGGGTCAAGAATTGTTTCCGTCCCCGCCCAAGCTTTAAACGCGTCCGTATCTTCAGCAGGAGCTTGCTCAAATTGCCTGCCCTCAATAGCTGCACGAATATCAGCCTCAGAGCTTTCTAGCGTTAGGCCGGAGCGTTCAATCGTATCGCGCACATCATCAAGGAACACAGACCGCGCCGATAGGATTTGCTCTTCCTCCGCTGTAAGATTGCGCCCACCCGTAGCCTCCTGCTCGATAGCGTCAAGCAATGACTGCTCAGGGACAAAAGCACCTTCATCAGTAAATTGCTCAGCAAAGAACGGGATTTCGCTAGCCGGAATATTGTCTAGATTAGACGCGCCACCCTCTTTGAACAGCCCGCGAACCTCTCTAGGTGTAATACCCAGCGCCGCCAACTCAGAGGCGAACCGCCCGCTTGGATCAATACCACCGCGAGCCTTAACCTCATCGAGAATGGTGGACCCCTCTAGACGTAGAACCTTCTGCATATCAGCGTCAGAGCGTAATGCATCTAGAGCAAGGCTTAAATCGTCCACAGGGGCTTGTTTAACGCCATCAGGACCAGCAATGATTAAATTGTCAGCCTGATATAACTCTAATGCACTTTGCCCTGTGCGAGCCGCTCTGGTGGCGTAACGTTGAGCCATAAGAACCGCGCCATACGTCGCCTCATCTTGAGACCGACCAGCAGCAAGAAGTTGCTCTTCAACATTAGATTGGATTGCATCTGCATCACGTCGTCCCTCGGGCGGTAGCGCTGTTAGTTGCTCAGAAAGGCGCTCAAACTCTTCTTTAATGCCAGTGGTTTCAAACTCCACAGCCTCTTTAGCGCTCATCTCACCATTAAACCGCAGATCCTCAGCCAATGCCGTTTGAACCTCAGCGGGCATCATTGCGAATTGTTCGGGTGTTAACTCGATCTCACCACCAATTGCCTCAGCAGTTTCAAAAGCCCCGTCACTCAACACGCCAAGGCTATCAGCCCAAGTCATATCCCCACCGGATTGCTCAAACTCTCGCAAAGCATCGGCAGAAACGGAGACCTCTTGAATACCATTATCACGCAGGAGCCCGCCTTTGAACTCTGCAAACTTTGCCGGATCACGGGCGCGGAGTTTTGACTCCACCTCATTAATTTCTACAATCTTGGCGGCGCGGTTCTTGGCTTGGCGAGCCTTATTCAAGCTTATACCAACCTCGCTAGACGCTGTAACGCCACGAATACCGCCACCAAACACACCACCACCAACGGCACCCGCGAGCATCTGCTCAAGCGTCTGCCCACCATCAAAGCCCTGCTCAGTCCCAAGTGTACCGCCAAGGCTCTCAAGCCCTTCTTGTGCGCCCTCGGTCACAGCCTCCTTGCCAGCACCTTTGCCGACAGCCTTTGCTACACCTTTAGTAGTGATCTCCTTTAGCGCGTCATCAACACCCAACATCCCACGCGCACCCCAACGCTCAAGAAACGCGGACGCCACCGCAAAGGGAGCACCCTTAACCACATCACCAAGGGTTGGCTCTTCTCGCCCCTCGTTAATAGCCCGCTCTTCAGCAACACGGCCAGTCATAGACCCTGCGAATGTGGGCAAACTAGCCATAGCCAAGGCCATATCAGGCAATGAGACAAGGCCCTGCTCAATACCAAATGGGATAATATTTCTAAAGGGCTTGTCTTTCACGTCTTCCCACGACGTTCCCTCTTTGTATCCGAAATCTAGAGGCTCAAATTCAGATGACTTACGCGCTTCTTTCCCTTGGAGAGCCCGAACGGTATTAACGCTAGCAGTCCCTAAGCCGGGAATATCTAAATCTCCAAGCCCTATAGCGCCAAGAAGCGGATCTAATGGCCCTTTGCTCAGCACATTCAATACCGTCTCAGCCCCACGGCCAGCGGTGCCAACGCGCTCACCCATACCCATTGCAATATTCTCAATATAGGAGAGGTTATCAACATCGTCGTGGGCAATAGCGGCATTCTCAGGTTTAGCAAACCATTCAGAGGAGAACTTACGGTTACGCAACGCCTTACGTAGAGCCGCACCTTTTAACCGCTTTTCAATGACAGGGGCTTGCTCACGGACGGTTTCAACTGGAAATCCACTCTCAAGGGACATCGCTTGGTTGCGAGCCTCTTGGTCTGGGTTCATATCCAGCGCGGTTTCAATAGTTGCACCAGAAGGCTCAGTGGGCGTGCTCAAAAAAGCCCCGAATGCGCTAGGTGTTTCCTTTGCAACGCGAGGTTTGTTTTGTTCGTTAAGATTCAGAAATTCACTAAACGCGGACATTATTGCTCCCTAATACCCAAAAGTTTAAGCGCCCGGTCACGATCACCAACAGCAGCAGCCCCAGCTAATTGCTCAACAAGGTCTTCAGTCGGCTCAACGCCCAGCGCCTCTAATTGTCCCACAATATCATCTAAAACGCGACGGTTGATTGTGTCGTAAGGCACCTTAGCAACGGCTTTCTGTTCTTCCGTCAAATCCCCAGCCTCAAAGCCTTTGAATGTATCAGGATAAACCCAATAATTAGGGTCCGCCTCAACCTCAACCATCTGAAGCGCCGCTTGGCTTCTGATCTCTTCTTCTGTAGGCTTGCGTTTATTCTGCGTTACAAAATCACTCGCCCATTCATACATTACATCGCGGGCCAGATTTTGCGTTGCTCGTTGGGGGTCTGTGTTTTTAGACGAACCCCATTTCATTGCAGAAGGGGCGTATCGCTTTAGGCTGCGTTCAATCGCCCCAGACATTTTAGGATCAGCCGCTTGCTCTTGCAGGGCGATACGTGCCTTATCTTGCCGACCAACCAAGGAAGCGTAATCCCCCTCAGTCATTTTAGGCTTAAGCGGGGCAAGGTCTAGCTCGGCGATATCAGCATCAGAAAGAGCTAAGGTTTTTGCCTTGAGCACCTTGTCGCTATTCTCAGCGTAAGGCGTATCACGCTTTTGTAAATTCTTGTGCATAAGACGCATGGAGTTGTAAGACCCACCGAGCATCGCCTTAGTTGCAGGGCTGAAACTGTCAGGGTTAGCGCCACTCGCAACCATAGACCAAGCATTATCCTTAGCCTGAGCCTCAAGCTCTCTAGCCTCTGCCTTTAGTTCTTTCTCAGCCTTGCCGCGCAATACAGCTTTTTCATCAGGATCTAGAAAGTCCATAAACTTGTCATTATCCAACATATCAAGTTTGCCTTGAGCGTCTTTCATATCCAGCATACCGCGTGATAAGTCCCGCACGTATTTCTGGCCTTGGCTTAGGCGCTCAGTCTCGCTGATATATCCATTATCTAACGCACTTTGCAGCCCGTCTTGTACCAACCGTTGATACTCCTCACGCTCAGCAGGATCATCGCTACCAAGAAACAGCCCTCGCGTGTCAGACATCATCCCTTGTAGGTCGGCACGGCCTTTATCAACCTCAAGCCCACGAGCCATCTTATGGATATTATCGCCACCACGGAGAATGGATAACTCAGAATCAACATTGAATGCGTCTCGATTGCGGCCACTGGATAGGAGCCCTAACGATTCTGCACGAGCGTCTTGGATACGCGTTTCGTATTCCTGCTCAAACACACCGTAATCTTGCCGCTCGCTAAAATCCCTACGTATTTCAGAGGATTTCTTGGCAAAGTCTAGTTTGGCATTGGCTAACTCAGACCGATCTTCCCGCTCTTTGCGTTCACCTAGAACACCCTCAAGGGTCCGGCCAGCATACTTAACCGCCTCGCCAGTACCGCCACGAGCCCCCACGTTGATATTCGTTTGCCCTGCGCTTGAGCGAGGAGCAGCAAAACCTAAATCATTCTGTGTTGGCAGCGTAACCATAATAAACCTTTATCCGTATTTGCCCGCATTGCTTGCAGCGCTACCTAAAGTGCCCGTAAACGCACCGATAAGAGCGTTCTTTTTCAGTAATTTGCCTTGCTCTCTCAGCTCATCAGCCTGAGCAAACCCGGCCTGCTGTGCGCTACGTCCTTCAAACAATTGTGTCGCTGTATTGTACTCTGATCTGCTCTCCAAGTCAGCAGCCAAGTCAGACACGCCTTTACCACTAGCGCCAGAAGCGCCAGCAATAGCCCGAAACTTTGAAGCCGCTATATCGCCCTTCTTACGCTCAGCCATAGAACGACGTTGAGAGGTTGCCAAAGCTTCCGTTCCCCGGCGCTCTAGCTGTTTGGCTTGTGCATTTAAGGCGTCGTCTTGGTCGGACGCACCCATAATACC
This sequence comes from Emcibacter sp., assembly GCA_016765435.1. GTDB lineage: Bacteria > Pseudomonadota > Alphaproteobacteria > Sphingomonadales > Emcibacteraceae > Paremcibacter. The sequence goes on along the minus strand of JAESPY010000003.1, from coordinate 3,477 downwards.
GCCAACTCCCTGCATGATAGCAGGTAGTAACATTACTGCGGCTGACGCCATCGCCAAACCCTCCAATTCTCTTGCTCGCCAATGTCCTCAAACCCTAACCGGGCTAACCACACTGGGCTTGTGTCTAAATCTGGGTCCTGCAAAGCAAACACTTCACTCAACCCCTCCTCCTTCACCCACCGCATTATCTTGAGCGCGGCGCGGTGCAAAGGGAACTGCTTACCAGTCAAACCATCTGTTATACAGCTTACTATATATGAGGCCCCATTTTCAAGGCGCACTAACGCCCCAATGCCTGCAACCTCGCCATTAACATCAGCNGCCATCACACGGCAAGAATGTTTTGGTCCTTGCCCATAAATCGCCTCAATGTCTGCCCGTGTGCCGGGTCTGAGTTTAATTTTTGTGATTTAATTTGTATCCTATTGAGAGCCCTAGAATCGTCGCAGGACGAGGAGCCGTCGCCCGTAAACAGATCCTAGGGTCAGTGATGGAATCGCCAGAGAAGGACATTTGCTCCTCCTCCAATTCTTCCCACACTGTATCGGCAGCCGTTGGAACGCCATTAACGACCAAATTCAACGGGCTTAAGTTGTCGAAGGTCGGCCCATACTCAACCCCTTGATAGTGGGTTTTGTAAAGGCTTAGACCTAAATAGTTAACGCGTTTGAGTTGGTTAAGGTGCGATTGACCCGGCGCGACACCTTCCACAAGCTTCCGGCTCTTATAGTCGGCTGTGTATGGGAGCCCGATCACGTACTTAGAAACAGACTCCCCAAGAGCAACAGTCCCGCCACCGTCAGCCGTGAACGTGCCAAGGTCTTTCCCGTCAGCCCAGACAATAACACTCTGATTGGCTAAATGAGCAGCGGTTGCTGTGGAGGTGGTTGACCCATCATAAACGACAAAGGAATCAGCTAATTTGGTTATATCCCCGCCAATACACTCACTCTCAAGCGCAAACTTCTCTAGGTAACGTACCGTGCCACCGTCAACAGTTCTGCTCACCACGTAGTAAGTGTTATCTTCAATCGTGCCGGGAAGAACCACAACATCCTCAACCACAACATTTGTACCACCAACCTGCACACGNATNGGGGCAATTACATCCTCAGTCTTATCGAGAACAATAACCCTCACAACACCGTCATCCTGAATGGCGTGAATGCGCTTGTCTGGCTGGCGTTGAATAGCGAGGCGATTGATAAGCTGCCCGCTTAAGTCTGGATTGAGGGGCGCGATATTATCTGCAATGTAGTTATTGCTTTCCCCATTGAAATTCAAAGTAAATAGGCGAGTGCCGCACTTGCCAACAAACACACCCATGTCATCAACTTTAATCGCTTGAACATCAGCAGAACCTTCAGTAGAACCCGCCTTCAAGTTAAGATTGGCCAGCGTCATAGGCTCATCAAATGAGGATGATTTAGCTGTNATNTCNGCCACGTCAGACCCAATCACGAGCCTGTTAAGCGTGGCCATCCAGCGGATTTCCTCAGTTGTCCCCTCACCAATNTTNCGATCAATAGGAGCGTCAAACTCGTCTGGGTTNTCATCTGTAAANGATGCAAATAGATCAGTCGCAGAGCCATAAAGCTTGCCCCGACCAGCCCAGAATAGGCGGCTTTCAAATAAAGCTGTTGCNGTAGGATACCCATTAACCCCAGACCAAATGCCGGGATACCAGTCAAGTGTCGAATTGGAAGACCCAAAGTCTTGCAAGATGATAGCTTCAGCGGAGGTTGGCGAGGTGATGGATGTAATACGTCCAACGCCGGAAATGCTACCGCCTCTGTCATGAGACAGAGAAACCTCCACAACACCNGAAGAGTACGTGCCCGGCTTAACTGTCAGACGCCAATAAGCGATAATGTTGTCAAACTCGGCAGCGGGATCAATATTAATTGTTCCGTTAGCAGTCCTTGTTTGCTGCTCTACCCACGTCTCCTCTTCATCAATCGAATATTCTAGGCTAATAGTCGCAGTCCATGTGCCCGAAAGGGTGAAGCTAAAGCTGTTGTCATCCTTAATGCCTGTGGATCTGATAGAGCCGGAAGACTGCCCTTCGCCCGCAAGCTCACGCGTGACCTCTTGCCCGGTAGATGAAATACGGATAAGAGACCCAACATGGCCAGCCCGGAAATAGTTATCTGACGCGGTTATGGTACAATCACCAGAGATTACATCAGGGCTTAGTGTNATNGCNGACGTATTGATAAAATCAAANGGCCCGTCGCTTGTTTCATACTCCACAAGGGACCACGAGCCAGCGCCACGCCGTTCAATGCGTTTTTGTGACGTACCGTCGCTAGCAACAAAGATAACCGCTCCTGAGGCTGTATAGCGGACGGAATCAACTAATGCGTTTGTATTCCANTCGGTTCCAATCTCAACATCACCTGAGCCTTCAATAGCAACGCTATCAACTANCACCGGGTAGCGCTTGGATGTTGTGAACCGAATATAGATTGTTGTNTTATTTGGNGTAAANGCTAGGGAGTGCGTACCAGTGGCAAGAGATGTNGTCTCTAAAATCTCATCACCNGATGANCGTGGAGCCNATGGAGAAATCTACAGGCCCTTGCTGTACAACCACACGNATNCCNTGNACCTTNTCATCATCNGCACCNGANACNCTCACNGATTGATAACGTGATGCTTTATTGTANCCATTGGAGATTAGAGAGAGNTAGCCNCCNGTTTTCCATTCAGANGTGCAGGCGAGATCNTCNNCATCAGTCCATGAGGTTACATTGCTGTCAAAGTCGCCATTCGTGATGGCTGTACTGTTGGATACGCGCTGTAGAACTGCTTCATCTTCCCACGGGATCAAATACCCTTGAGATGAAAGCTCAATAAGCGCCGTATCNCTGGCAGTGAANATAAANGGNAGGAACCGGGAATAGGCGTTGTTACGCGTTGAGCCAATATACCCAAGGCCCGGACGCAGCGACATAGAGCCAAGGCTTCTAGGCATCCAATTGATTTGAGTATCGGCTGACAGTTGCATCGCCTGCAAGTCAGTCCGCATTAACGCTAGAGCGCTTACCTCACCACGATTAAAGCCCAGTAATGCTGGATTTGCTTTCACGAATAACCCCTAATCAAATCGACCAATACGAGACCCGCGGCGAGCGCCAACAAAGCGTCCTTGTGGGAAGAATTTAGGTGCCTCTGCCATACCATCTAGCGCCTTAGCATCAGATAGAGCCTTGCCACGGATTTGTGCAACCTCGCCATACAGTGTGGAGCTTTGAGAAGTGGCTCTGCAAATAGCTAAAGCCAGCTCTGCATCAACATAACGATCAAACGTTTTGGGCCAATTGGTGGTAGTCCCGCCATAATCAACCCCATTACTCACATATGAGACATAAATATCTGGAATATCAGCGTACCAATAACCAGCTTCCGTCCGATAATCTGTCAGAGGATCACCTAGCCGCTCATTGCCTGAGATAGCCTCAAGGCGCATAATGT